>NZ_JASJXA010000010.1:0-146133 GCF_035018905.1 Glaciimonas sp. Gout2
TTTAACCGCGTAACAACATCGCAGGCGCAGCGGTCACGATCGGCCAGAATGAGCGGTCACGTTGACCAGAATACGCATCAACGGAGACAAGCTGGCGACTCTTCAGTATTTCACTCTCCTCGCTGCACAGCATCGCGGGATTTGGGTGGGCATGGGAATGAAATCATCCAATACGAAGGCTTCTCAACGAGATGACATAAATCGCATGGGTTCCTTCCTTGGCCCAATGGCTCAGACGCCAGCCGATGCATCTCCTGAAGAAATGTCTTCGGGAGACCTGGAAACCGCGCGTCTATACGGCTTGCGCGTTGCTGAGATAGCAGCCAAATTGTTCTCGATTGATCCACAAGGTGGCTCGCTCAATAGCCTGTGAGATAGTGAGGCAGGGCTTTTTCGCTGAATTTGAAGTTAGTGCGGCCAAAGCCTGACCCAATGCGGTCAGGCTGGCTTATTTAGATTCAGGATCGGTGACAAAGCCAATTTTCCCTAATCCGCCAGATTGCGCCGCCGCCATTACCTGCGCTATTTTTTCGTATTCAGTGGTGCGTTCAGCGCGCAAATGTAATTCAGGCTGCGGTTCTTTTTTTGCCGCCGCCGCAATCTTTAGTTGGAGTGCGTTGCGATCAACTATTTCATCGTTCCAGTAAACTTTGCCGGCAGCATCAATTGACAGGCTAATGCTTTCTGGCTTCACCTGATCTGGCTGGTTGGTGGCACGTGGCAAATCGATTTTGACAGCGTGATTCATCACCGGAATCGTCATGATAAAAATGATCAGCAGGACCAACATTACGTCGACTAATGGTGTGGTGTTGATCTCTGGATTAAAGTCGTCGTCCGAGTCGGACAGGGAGCCCATTGACATCATGCACCTTTCACAGCGACTAACTTGGAAGTCGTTTCAGGGCTTGTTCCGTTGCCAATTTTGTTGGCATCAGCACGTGACCCTGTGACGAATAATGCATGTAAGTCAAAGCCAAATTTATTGAGTTTGGCGATGATGGTTTTGTTGCCGCGCACCAATGCGTTATAGCCAAAGGTAGCTGGAATAGCGACCGCGAGACCTAACGCGGTCATGATGAGCGACTCACCCACCGGCCCGGCGACTTTGTCGATGCTTGCCTGACCGGAAGTGCCAATCGCCACCAACGCGTGATAAATCCCCCACACGGTACCGAACAATCCAACGAACGGTGCCGTCGAACCGACTGAAGCCAACACCGCCATGCCTGTTTGCAATTTGCTGGAGGCCTCATCAATTGCCTGGCGCAAAGACAAGGTTACCCAGTCACTGGTGGAAAGTTGATCGTGTAAATGACCGCTATGAGCGGTGTGATGGCGCATGGAAACGACGCCAGCTTGGGCAACGTCGGCAAACGGATTTTCGGTGCCTAAAGTGGCAATACCTTCAGGTAGATTGGTCGTATCCCAGAACTGATGTCCTGCTGCGTGCGCTGCGCGCTGCAAGCGGATAAGTTGGATTGCCTTGGTCAGGATAACGTACCACGAAGAGATGGACATGATGACCAGCAATAACGCGACACTTTTAATCACGATATCGCCCTGTGACCAGAGCGCTTCTAAACCGTATGGACTTACTTCCATGATTGTTCCTTTATTTCTGACAATGCGATCGTTGATTTGGTTGGTGCGGCGCTTCGGTGCATAGATTGCGCGCCACACTAACGGTATGGAATACGTTTGCTAAATGGTGCTAATAGGGTGTTTGAATGCTTTATTTAATTTGAAAGCTGAAAATTGATAGGTACTATTGCATACACTGGCAGGGCTTTGCCATCCTCCATGTAGGGCTTGAAAAGCGCCCGCAAAAGCGCCTGTTTGGCTGCTTCGTCCAGACGTGCCGAACCGGAACTTTTTTGTATCTCTACGCGTTCTGCGCGCCCCTTTTCATTGATCAGCACGCGCATGACGACTGTTCCTTCTTCGCCCATACGTTTGGCAGCAGCAGGATATTCAGGACTAGGAGGTCGAATATACTCCACTCCAGAGCTGATCGTCCGGGGAACAGCAGGTGCGGCCGGTGCCGCAACCGGTGCCGGCGCAGGTGGCGAGTATTCTTCTTTTTGTGGCGGCTGCGGCGGTGCCACAGGAACAGAAATAGCTTGCTCGGAAGGCGTATTATTTACGATTACCGGTGTAGGGTGGGGCGGCGTGACATGTTTCCTCACGACTTGAACCGTCTTCGGTACAGCGGGTTGGGGTTTTGACGGCGTTGGTTCAGGTGCGCGCTCGGGGGTGATGAAGGTGGCGAACACTTCTTTCGGTATTGCTTGTGCCACTTGATGAATCAGGCCACTTTTCAGGGCGATGAAAAAACCAACATGTAACAAGATAATCGCGCCGAGCGGCCCGATACGTTTGACTTGATTCCACACGAAAGTGGAGACCTGCGGTGAAGACGACATTGTTGCGCTCATTTACACTAACGACTCTTTATGCAACGATTGCACCGTTTGGCATCGGTTGGAATACCAATGCGTGAATATGACGGTGTGCTGTGGGAACATTATTATCCAAACATTCACGCAACACATTCTTGGCGCAAGAATGGCATTTTCCACAGCTGGTTGCGACCCCTAGATTCTGCCGCAATTCCCGTATAGAAGACATGCCAGAATTAACCGCCTGGCGTATTTTCCATTCAGAGACATTATTGCAAACACAAACGATCATTTTTTACCTTTACTATCTATTAGCAATTTATTAGCAATTGATATTAACGAATGATTTAAGAAATAAGCGTAAAAACAGGTGCGGTTTTTACGCCATAAGTGACTGTTTTAATGACTGCGATTGCCCGTCACAAGACGCGCAAATAAATTATATTTTTCCTGCCGCGGCATACTACGTTCTACTAATGTAGCCCACTGTTCCGATAGTTGCTGACAAGTAGTACGCAATACCGGTGCCAGATTTGGTAACACCGCCAAAGCCTTTAAATGTCGCTCGATGACCGATGCCAATTTTGTGCAGCCGCGTGTCTCTGGCTGATTCGTCTGATGATGCGCCGTATAATGGGACATCAGATGTAATACCGCTGATACCAATAGTTCCGGTTGTGCCGGCGCTTCATTAGGTGCCGCAAACGTGATATCCAACTCTTCGTTAACCATCAAGTGCTCCTTGTCAGTGAATCGCTGGCTGTTCGGCTGGCTGGTATCGGGAACTTCATCTTTTATCGCTACATTATTCAATGAAATTAACGCAGTTCTATTCGGCATCTTCAGAAGAGCGGAATCTTCAACAACACTTCAAGCGGTCAAAATTAATTTATTCAATTGCGTCAGTCGTAACTTGTAAATTCTGCCGCCGTGATCAATTTCCAGCTCACGCATTTGCTGGAAAAGGTCCCGACTAGTAATCCGTGTGATGGTCGGTTTGACTGCTTTACTGACAACTGAAACGGATTGCTCACGGTCCTGATGTTCATTTGCGCGCTGTAACGAGTGACCCATAATAGTCCTTTATTTAAATGCGAACAATTCTTATTTAGATTATTCTCTATTTAAACAGGGATTGCAAGTGCTTTTACTATCTTTGCGATAGCTATTTTATAAAAGGCTTCTACTATGCGGTCGAAATGGTATCGTATCATCAACTTCTATCGACAGTTGTCCTGCCACAAACCAATAAAATTTTCGAGTACAGTATTTATACCACGAAATAAGAATCATTATTATCTGAAGTCGTATTTATACCTCGTATTTACAAAGTTAAGCGCTCTGCGGGATTTTTTGACTTTAGCGTTTTACAGATTCCCTAAGTCCTGATGCGGTCGTTGTATTTAGACCAGATTAGGGGGTGGGGTCCATCGTGGATTGAATAAAAAAAAGCCATCAAATCGCATTTGACGGCCCTTCAAGTTTTCTAACTTGTTCGCTATAAAGATAGCGTCATGCGTATGACAACCTTACTCTTTTGGCTTAGCTGCCTCACGGCGATTGAAGCCGGCCACCATGTCAAAGCGGAACAAGCGGCATTCCAATGCGCCGTTGAAAAATGGTGTTTTGCGCGCTTCTTTCAGACGTAGCAATTTTGGCAAAGTCAGGTCAGCAGTGAACAAGAATACTGTCCAGCCAGCGAAACGTTGCTTCAGCGTATTGCCAAAGGCACTAAAGAACGCATTGAATAGATCTTCGGTTGCCAGTGTGCTGTCGCCGCGCACGCCAATCCGCTCACCGTAGGGAGGATTGGTCAAAATAATGCCCCCGCTGCCGCTGAGTTCATTTGGCGGCCTGACTTCCTGTGCCTCAATTTGTTTCAGCGGAACTTCAAAAAGGATACCAGCGTTACGTAAATTTTCTGCCGTCATGTCGATCATCTCGCCAGAAATATCACTGCCGAAAATGGTCGGTATCAGTGGCATTGGATTTGGCTTAATGGCGCCTTTAATGGCTTGCCATTGGCCAATCTCGAAGCCATGAAATTTTTCAAAAGCAAACGCGCGTCGGGCACCAGCAGGAATGCCAGCTAACATTTGTGCAGCCTCGATCAAAATGGTGCCAGAGCCGCACATCGGGTCGAACAAGACCGTGCCGGGCTTCCAGCCAGCAGTGCGTAGCAATCCGGCAGCAAGATTTTCACGTAACGGCGCATCGCCCGTTTCAGCGCGCCAGCCGCGTTTGAAAAGTGCTTCGCCCGAAGTATCCAGATAAAGCGTGAAATTATGCGCATCCAGAAATCCGACGATCCGCATGTCGGGTGCATGGGTATCAACTGAAGGGCGCTCGTCGCAGATGTCGCGGAACCGGTCACAAATCGCATCCTTGATTTTGAGCGTTGTGAACTCCAGGCTGCGCAAGGGCGATTTAATGGCGGTGATATCGACGCGAATAGTATGGTCAACCCGAAACCAGTTCTCCCATTCTTGTTCGAGCGCCTTATCGTAAATATCATTTTCAGTCTTGTAGGCGCAGTGTGCTAGGCGCATCAATACGCGACTGGCGATCCGTGAGTGCAGATTGACAAGCCATGCGTCACTCAATAAGCCAGAGCAATGTACGCCTCCCGGCACCTGATTATGGACTCTGAGCGTCAACGCGGGAGCGGCTAGTTGTGCGATTTCATTGATTTCTTCAGCAAGTGCGGTCTCTAATCCGCGTGGACAAGGGCAAAAATACGAGTGTTTCGAACTTGCTGATTGTGCTGTGAGTGCTTGTGCCATAGGGGGTTCTCTTAATCCGTTAACTGCATCGACTGGGATGCAGCGGTGAAATGATTACTCACGAAAAAGTGAATAACGGTGGTCTTACTTGCGAACTGCTTGCAGACTATTCGGATAGTGATGGTGCAAATAGTTTGCAATTTTATTTATTGCTATCCATTGGTGCGCTCTACTTAAAGTGCCAATAAAGCATTAGTAGCCGTGTATTAAAACGTAGTGTTAAAACCGCGTGCGGATCAGATCATGCTATTTTTGCAAAGGCGCGCTCGACGAAGTCTAATCGGTCCTGGCCCCAATGACCTTCTCCATCGACAACGTACCAAGGCGCACCAAAGACATTGGCGGCAATGGCTTCATCGGTAAAACGAACAAACTCGGCCTCTACGCTAGCAGTGTCGGCAGATTTTAACAAGGTTTTGCCATCATGCCCAAGTGCTGTGGCTATGCCGATTAAGGTGTCTGTATCTGCAATGTTTTTCTCATCTTCCCACACGGCACGCATAATGACGCCAGTCAAATCTAGTGCAGCCTGAGTTCCGTGTGCCAACTGGGTCGCGATGATCAGTTTGGCTGCCTCGTCGCTGTGCACCGGAAAGTAGGTCGGTTGCAAATTCATTGGCAATCCTAAATACTCTTTCCAGCGTCGGAGATCCTCAAGTCGATAAGCTTGGCGCTGTGGTGAGCGCTTGGCTAACGGTAATCCACCTGAAACACCAAATACTTTTGACAAGTCGATTGGCTTTAATACAATTTGTACACCATATTTCTGGGCTAACGCGACAAGTCGCGCATGTCCCAGATAAGTAAATGGCGACTGAGGCGCGAAATAATACTCACAGATTTTGCTCATGTCGATTCCTGTCTCTGTTGTTTATTTTATGGTTTTTTTTATGTTTTTTATGTTTGCTTCCATTCGCCAACTAATGATCAGCCCGATTTAGAACGGCTTGACGACCACCAGAATAACAATAGCTAGCAACAAAACCACCGGTACTTCATTGAAATAACGAAACCAGACGTGACTACGCTTATTGGTACCTAATTCGAATTTCTTCAACATGCTGCCGCTGGCGTGGTGATAACCGATTAAAAGAATGACTAATAGCAACTTTGCATGCAACCAGCCGTTTCCCGGGCCTTTTCCAATACCATAACCTAGCCACAACCACACGCCGAAAACAATAGTACCTATCGCAAGAGGCAGCATGAAACGGTATAACTTGCGTGCCATCAACAATAATCGTTGTGTCGCCACCGGTTCCGTCTCTTGCGCCAGATTAACAAGAATACGCGGCAAATAAAACAGGCCTGCAAACCATGAAACGATGAAGACGATGTGCAGCGCTTTGATCCAGAGCATGAAGTATCCTTTAAAAAGTTAATTCGAAAACAGAGGGAAAATCGATAGTCTTTGTTGATTTAACAGGTTGTTTTGACAATCCTCTAGGTGCGTACTTCGCCGTGACCAAACACCACATATTTCAAGGAGGTCAAGCCGTCCAGACCCACCGGACCGCGTGCGTGTAACTTGTCATTGGAGATGCCAATTTCAGCACCAAGCCCAAATTCGAAACCATCCGCAAACCGGGTTGAAGCATTCACGATTACAGAGGCCGAGTCGACCTCACGTAAAAATCGCATCGAGCGGGAATAATTTTCGGTCACAATGCTATCGGTATGATGGGAAGAGTAATGATTAATATGTGTAATCGCTTCGTCCATATCCTCAACCACCTTCACGGCCAGAATTGCCGCCAGATATTCAGTGCTCCAATCTTCCTCGGTCGCTGCGACCACGTGCAAATAGTCGCAAGAGCGTAATATCTTGCTAGCCTCGGCATCGGCGCGCAGTTCCACGTCTTTTGTCCGATATAAACGTGCCAGTTCCGGCAAGACCTGCGGCGCAATGGCACGTCCTATTAGCAGGGTTTCCATGGTGTTGCAGGTGCCGTAACGGTGACATTTTGCATTAAAAGCAATTTTTACCGCTTTTTCTGGATCAGCCTGATCGTCTATGTAGACGTGACAAATGCCATCCAGATGTTTAATCATCGGTACCTTGGACTCCTTCATCAAGCGCTCAATCAAGCCCTTGCCGCCGCGCGGGATGATGACGTCAATATATTCCGGCATGCAGATTAAAGCGCCGACTGCGGCGCGATCAGTGGTTTCGATAACTTGCACCGCATCGCTTGGCAGGCCTGCACCATCCAGTCCTTCTTTGACCAGTTTGGCTAGCACCTGATTGCAGTTAATCGCTTCCGAGCCGCCGCGCAAAATAGTCGCATTACCACTCTTGATACATAAACCAGCCGCATCAATGGTCACGTTGGGACGTGCTTCGTAAATAATACCAATGACGCCGAGAGGAACGCGCATCTGTCCAACCTGAATCCCGGTCGGACGATATTTCATGTTCGAAATTTCACCGATCGGATCGGGAAGGGCGACGATTTGCTGCAATCCTTCAATCATGGTGGTGATCGCTTTGTCGGATAGCGTCAGACGATCCAGCATTGCTTCTTCCAAACCATTGGCGCGTGCTGCATCCAAGTCTTTTTGATTGGCGATGCGCAAGGTGTCCGATTCGCGCCGGATCGCTTCAGCGATTAACGTTAGTGCACGGTTCTTGGTTGCCGTATCGGCGCGTGCCATCAGGCGAGATGCAGCCCGGGCACGTTGACCGACGTTAGTGATGTATTGTTGGATATCCATAATTGGTAGTATGTCTGATATGTTGAGTGTTGGTCTGGTTTCGTGAAATACAGAGCCAAAGCCATGCGTCAAAATGCATTTCGGGATCTGGATACAGTAGAAACTACATGGCAGTCACTTACGAACGTGCGACTTTTAGTCCCAATTGCAATAGTGCATCCCAAGCATCACCAGCGAACGTCTTGGCACGCAAACCTTTTACCATTTTGTCGATCTGCGCTGCCTGTTGTAATGCCGCTTCCAGAGTCGTCAATGATAAGCGACGCAGTGCCGGCTCCATTAAACGTTCACGTGGCCCCCAAATACGATATTCTTTCAGCAACGCGCTGAGTGGACGGCCTTGCGTCATACCGGATTTTAGCTTCAATAAGGTGCGGCACTCTTCTGATATCGCCCAAAGAACCAATGGCAATGCTTCGCCTTCACCTTTTAAACCATCAATCATCCTGACTAAACGGGCAACATCACCGCCTAACATTGCCTCATTTAATTTAAAAACGTCATACCTTGCGACATTGAGAACAGCATCGTGCACTTGTTCGAAACTGAGCTTGCCCGGTGGATGTAATAAAGCCAGTTTCTGAATTTCCTGATGAGCGGCCAGCAGGTTGCCCTCAACCCGATCAGCGATAAAGTCGAGTGATTGACGATCAGCGCTTAGTTGTTGTCCTGCCAACCGGACACCAATCCAGCTTGGCAATTGAGTCCGTTCAACCAGCGGAATATCAATATACACACCCGTTTGCTGCAACGATCCGACCCATGCCGCTTTCTGAGTTGCCCAATCCAATTTCGGCAACGTGATAATAGTCACATTGTCGGGGTTAAGCGTCGTCGCATATTGCTGTAATGCCTGACCACCGTCCTTGCCCGGTTTGCCGGTTGGAATGTGTAACTCAATCAATTTTTTGTCGCCAAACAACGATTGCGACTGGTTGGACGCCTGTAATTCGCCCCATTTAAAACTACGATCCACCGTTAAGACATCGCGCTCTGAGCAGCCATTGGCGCGGGCACTCTTGCGAATTTTATCCGCCGCTTCGAGCGCAAGCAGATGCTCGTCGCTGGTGATGACGTACAGCGGCGCGACTGTCTTGGCCAGATGAGTATCGAGAGCGTCAATCCGCAGTTGCATCGCCGGTCCTCGTCATGGCGCTGGTTTTGTCGATGGAACTGACGGTGCCGGCGATGTTGTTGGCGATGTCGCTGTCGATGGCTCTATCACAGTATTGTTAGCAGTGTTAGCGGGTTTGAGTGCGTTCATCCGGCGCAGAATTTGCTGTACCAGATCAGTTTGCATATCGCGATACAACAGCGCTTCTTCAGCCACTTTTGATAGTTCTTGCGATTCGTTGTAGCTGATGTCACGCTTCAGTGTGATCAGGGTTTGTGGCATTAACTCCTTCTGCTGCGCATCTTTTAGACGGAATGAAAATCTCGAGTACAGCATATATTCACGCGCACGGCCTTGACTGTTGAGGGTCAAAATGACTTTTTCCTGCGTCTGCGAGATCACTTCCATCACAGCCTCAGCCCCTTTTTCATTAGGAACTACTTCAGTGGTCCCGCTAGCCTGAATATTACGTTTGAGTTCGACTCCCAGTGGTGTGCCTGTAGCAGATCCCAAATAAATAGTCTTGAAAGGAAGGTTGGCAGTGCCGCGCAAGTGAAACCCGCACGCGGCAAGCATAGCGGTAAGGGCGATGATAGTCGACCAGCGAACCAACGGTTGGCGACTCATGAAAACGCGCGTCATACAGATATTCCTTGTTTCAAGATTCGGGACGAAAATAGCTGTCCTGGCTGGCAATCGGACGGTCCACTTATGTGACTTAGTGGACCGCTTTAATAGATCAAGCAGCATGTTTTATGCGAGTTATCACTAAGCGTTTCACGGGTGATTTAATTCGCGCTTTAGCTGAGCCTTTCGTTAAGTGCTCGGTTTAAAGCGCAACTTACACTGTCCATCAAATACTCAGCGATTCATTTTTACATCAGGCAACGATATTAATCAATTTGCCCGGAACGACAATTACTTTCTTTGGTGCTCCTTCGAGATACTTTTGCACATTTTCATGCGCCAGCGCCAGCGCTTCGACGGTGGCTTTGTCAGCATCTTTGGCGATTATAATGCTGCCGCGTAATTTGCCGTTGACCTGAATCATCATCTCGATTTCGCTTTGCTCAAGCGCCTTAGCATCAACCTGCGGCCAACTTGCGTCCAGAATATCGCCATGCACTTTCGCGAAGCCGAGCTCTTGCCATAGCGTGTGCGTGATATGCGGCGCGATTGGGTTGAGAACGCGCAAGAAAATTGACAGACATTCAGTCAGTACGGCATTGCTGGCTCCCGATGCTTCGAGCTTGGTAGCTTCTAGCGTGTTGAGCATTTTCATGCAAGCCGATACGACGGTGTTGTACTGAATGCGCTTCAAGTCATGGTCGGCCTGTTGCAAAATTTTATGGACTTCGCGCCGCAAGGTTTTGAGCGGGACCGACAAATCGGCATATTGCTTATTTGATCCCGGAATAATATTCGCGGCCTGTGCGTGGCTGAAGCTCCAGACCCGACGTAAGAAACGATGGGCACCTTCGACACCCGCGTTCGACCATTCCAGCGTTTGTTCTGGTGGCGAGGCAAACATCGTGAATAAACGGGCAGTATCGGCGCCGTATTGGTCAATTTGTGCTTGTGGATCGATGCCGTTATTCTTTGATTTCGACATTTTTTCCGTGCCGCCGATAATGACTGGCTGTCCGTCGGCTTTTAGAAGCGCTGAAAGTGGACGTCCCTTGTCATCGAAAGTCAGAGTAACGTCTTCCGGGTTGTGCCAGATTTTCTTGCCGTTGGCTTCTTCGCGATAGTAGGTCTCATTGAGAACCATGCCTTGCGTCAGCAAATTGGTAAATGGCTCATCAAATTTCACCAGTCCAAAATCACGCATGACTTTGGTCCAGAAGCGCGCATACAACAAATGTAATACTGCATGCTCGATGCCGCCGATGTATTGATCCATCGGCATCCAATAGTCGTTACGCGCGTCCACCATCGCATCGGTAGAACCGGGCGAGGTGTACTTCATGTAATACCAGGACGAATCGACAAACGTATCCATGGTGTCAGTTTCGCGGCGTGCAGGTTTGCCGCAAGTCGGACAGTCGACATGTAAAAATTTTTCATGCTTGTTAAGTGGATTACCACTGCCGTCCGGGACGCAATCTTCGGGTAATAAGACTGGTAAATCTTTTTCTGGTACCGGTACGTCGCCGCAATCTTCGCAATGGATGATTGGGATCGGTGTACCCCAATAACGTTGACGCGAGATGCCCCAATCACGCAAGCGATAGGTGATTTTCTTTTCACCCAGACCATGCGCGGACAAATCGGCAGCGATGGCGTCAACAGCTTGCTGAAAGTGCATGCCATCGTATTTTCCGGAGTCGACGCAGCGACCATTTTGTTTGTCTGCATACCAGTCGTGCCAGGTTTCGGTGGAATACACTTTGCCTTCCACGGCGATCACCGGGCGAATCGGCAATACGTATTTTTGCGCGAACGCAAAGTCGCGCTCGTCATGTGCAGGAACACCCATCACGGCACCATCGCCGTAAGTAATCAGGACATAATTGCCGACCCAGACTTCGACCAGCTGGCCGGTCAGCGGATGCGTAACGTAAAGCCCGGTTGGCATCCCTTTCTTTTCCATTACCGCCATATCTGCTTCGGCAACCCCACCTTTTTTGCATTCGGCGATGAATTCAACCAGTTCGGGATTCGTTTTTGCGGCGAAGGTGGCCAATGCGTGTTCTGGCGCTACGACGCAAAAGGTCACGCCTTTGATGGTATCGACACGAGTGGTGAACACCCACAATTTGCCATCCTGAATGAGCTTGCCATCTTCTTCGATTTTATGTGGAAAAGCAAAGCGCACACCGGTTGATTTGCCTATCCAATTCGCTTGCATCAAGCGCACGCGCTCTGGCCAGCCTGTTAATTTGGTTTCGGTGTGGTCCAGCAATTCTTCGGCGTAATCGGTAATTTTGGCGTAATACATTGGAATTTCGCGCTTTTCAATCAGCGCACCTGAACGCCAGCCGCGACCATTGATAACTTGCTCGTTGGCTAACACGGTTTTGTCGATCGGGTCCCAGTTCACGGTACCGGTTTTTTTGTAGATGATGCCTTTTTCGAGCATCTTAAGGAACATCCATTGGTTCCATTTGTAATACTCTGGCTTGCACGCCGTCATTTCACGTGACCAATCAATGGCGAGTCCCATGGATTGCATCTGCGTTTTCATGTGGTCAATGTTGCTATAAGTCCACTGGGCCGGTGGTACGTTGTTTGCCATCGCCGCGTTTTCCGCAGGCATGCCAAACGCATCCCAACCCATTGGCATCAACACATTGTAGTTATTCATCCGCATGTAGCGATACATGACATCGTTGATGGTGTAATTGCGGACATGACCCATGTGCAATTTGCCGGATGGATACGGCAGCATCGAACAGGCGTAAAACTTTTGCTTATCTAGACCGTTCTTGTCTTTTGCGTGTTCGACGACTTTATAGGCATCAATAGCGCGCCAATGGTCTTGCGTCGATTTTTCGACGTCGGTCGGGCTGTATTTTTCTTGCATGGCGTGATGGACTAAAAAAGTGAATGTGAAAAAGCATAGGAGAATTATCCCTGAACCGGTGATTATACTGGTTCAGGTGCTCTCATACGATAGTGGGATTGTGGGAGTCGACGGAAGTTAACGATGAGACGATCTTTTTGCCAAAAGCGAGGCGGTTAGTATTTCACCAAGTGACCGTCTTTCAATAGGGAGTTATTTTGCTGCAGGGACGCTTTTTGGGTCGGTTACGAAGCCGATTTTTGTCAAACCGTTATTTTGTGCCAGTGACATAACCTGCGCCAACACCTGATATCGGGTGTCTTTGTCGGCCCGCAACTGCAATTCCGGCTGGGGTTGGCGTTGTGCGGCAGCGATTAATTGCGTTGTCAGTTCTGGTTCTGCGATGGGCTTGTCATTCCAGAACATTTTGCCCGCGCGGTCAATTGACAGCGATACCGTCTCTGGCTTTTCTGGAGCGGGAGCGGATTGGGCGGTCGGTAAGTTGACTTTGACCGCATGCGTGAATAGTGGTGCTGTGATGATAAAAATCACCAATAACACCAACATGACGTCGACCATGGGCGTGATATTGATATCGGCCATTGGCGCTGAGTGCTGATTGTCGTTAAATCCACCGAATGACATACTGGTTCCGGACTGAAGTTAGTGATGAGTGTATAAGGCTATTAGGAGGCTAAATTATTTTCCAACGCGACTGCCAGTCGTCAAATAAGCATGTAAATCATGCGCGAACGCATCCAACTCTGCCAGTGTAACGCGATTAACACGTGTGAACGCGTTGTAGGCCAGTACTGCGGGAATCGCAACTACCAAACCAAGTGCGGTCATGATGAGTGCTTCGCCAACTGGTCCTGCGACTTTGTCGATCTGCACAGTTCCCGATGCAGAGACTGCCATCAAAGCATGATAAATACCCCAGACCGTACCAAACAAACCGACGAAAGGGGCGGTTGAACCGACTGATGCCAGTAATGTTAATCCGCTTTCCAGCCGTGACGAAACGCGATTGATTTCTCGTCGCAATGTGCGTGTGACCAGTTCGCCAAGATCGGTGCCGGCGTTGAGCGAGGCGGCGGGTTTGCTGGTCATCGGTGACCGAATGCCTGCAGCGTCGGCCGCTTGTATGGCTAAAGGTGCGTAAACATTTTCGGTATCGACCGGTTTGATGACGGCAATCGCATCATTTAGTGTCGGTGCTTGCCAGAATCCTTCAAGCGATGAAGCGCTGCGCCGGATACGCCAGGAACTCAAGGCTTTGGACAAAATGTAGTACCAGCTAATCACGGACATCAGCAATAGCAAATAGGCTACGCCGTGAGAGACAGCATCGCCTTGCGACCAATAGTGGGCGAACCCGAGATTATCATTCATGTTGTTGATCCGGATGGTGGTGGGGCAGCATAACGATCTTTAGGTGAAGATCATTAGTTGGCAACAATTTATTACATTTTGAGCGCAACTCCAGGTCGGTTGAGTCATCAACATCAAACTCGCCATGAGAAGCTAGGAGGAGCGCTCAAAGTATGGGTAAAAATCGAGTACAAGCAGGCCGAACATGGTTAATGAACAAATTAGTGTTATCTGCTGCGCACTTCCCATGCCATAGGCGAGTCATTGTTTGTATTTTGACATCGCCCGGCCCTGAATTTGCGTAAAAATCATGGTAACAATCAGCTTATTACTCTGCTAATTACTCAGCGAAGCCCAAGAACGTCCTGCATATCATATAAACCCGTTGCTTTGTCGTTAAGAAAGCGCGCAGCGCGCAAACTGCCATGGGCATAAGTCACACGGCTGGACGATTTATGTGTGATTTCAACGCGCTCTCCATCGCTGGCAAACAGCACGGTATGATCGCCAACGATATCGCCGCCCCGTATGGAAGCGAAGCCGATGGTAGATGGATCGCGTGCACCGGTTACACCCTCGCGCGAATAGACGGCGACTTCGTCGAGTTTGCGACCAAGTGCATCAGCAATCACTTCGCCCATTTTCAGCGCTGTGCCAGACGGCGCATCGACTTTGTGGCGGTGATGGGCTTCAATGATTTCAATGTCATAGCCGTGCGAAAAACTCTTCGCTGCCATTTCAAGCAATTTCATGGTGACATTGACGCCGACACTCATGTTGGGAGCGAACAGGATGGCTGTCTTTTTTGCTGCTTCTGCGATCGCCGCCTTGCCAGCCTCATCAAAACCTGTCGTGCCGATGATCATTTTGATGCCATGCTCGGCGCAATAGGCGAGATGTGCAAGCGTGCCTTCTGGACGCGTAAAGTCAATTAAAAAGGTAGCGTTAGCCAAGCCCGTAGCAAGATCGAACTCGATATTCACGCCGGACGGCTTGCCCAGAAAAGCGGCGGCGTCGGATCCTAATCCGGGCGCGGTCTGCACATCCAACGCGCCGGTTAATGTGGCATCTTCTGCATTCTGGATGGCCTCGATCAGCATGTGTCCCATGCGACCGGACGCGCCAGCAACAGCAATTTTCATTTGATTCATCGTTATTTAAGACTTTGACTGGTTATTTTGTTGGTGCTGTCGGCGGAGGTGCGGGCGCATCCTTTGCGATGCCACTATCTTGGGTGGCTTTTTTAGCTTCTTTATTGCCGCCCGAAATACGTGCAAGATAGTCTGCCTCAGTCGGCAGGCCACCACCGTCTACGCGAACTACAAGGTTATCCTTGAAGAAAACGCTGACGCGGCTGGAAGTGATTTCGCCATTGCCTTTTTGCAAACGGAAAACATAATCCCAACGATTCGCGTGAAACATGTCTGTCAGTAATGGCGTACCCAGCGCAAAAGATACTTGCTCTGTGGTCATGCCTTCCTTGACTTGCGAGATCATCTCTTTCGAAACAAAGTTACCCTGTTGGATATTGTAGCGATAAGGAGAAAGGATTCCGAAAAAACGGGGATTCTTTATGGTTTGGACGCCATCGCCCGCTCTATCGCCAGTCGGTATTCCCGAACTGGCGTTAGCTGCATTGGCGCCGGTGGCCGAAGTCGGTCCGTCAATGAGAGGATTTTTTGATGCGCAGCCAGCCAGCAAAGCCATGGAAACAGCAGCTATTGTAAAGGCGGAGGTGCGGGCAGTACGGGAGAGCAACATTCGCATAAGTATCTTAATTGATTGAGCAATTGTGCTAAAACGCTATATGATAAAGCAGATCATCCATTTGCGACGTAAACATGCCTAACAATCCATCCGAACTAAAAGCTAGTGGCCTTAAAGCTACTTTGCCCCGACTCAAAATTTTGGAAATATTTCAAAATAGTGAAGTCCGACATTTAAGCGCTGAAGACGTTTATAAAATTTTGCTTACCGAGAATCTTGATGTCGGTTTGGCAACTGTGTATCGTGTATTAACCCAATTTGAGCAAGCTGGCTTGTTGCAGCGTAATCATTTTGAAACCGGCAAGGCCGTTTTTGAGCTAAACGAAGGATCGCATCATGATCATCTGGTGTGTCTGACCTGCGGTCTGGTCGAAGAGTTTTACGACGAAGAAATTGAGGTTCGCCAGAAAGCCGTCGCCACAGAGCGTGGCTTTGAGATTGCGGATCACGCCTTGGCGCTGTACGGTCACTGCCGGAATTGCGTAAAAAAGTAATTGGGTCATGCGCCGAGTAGCATTAATGCTGTGCGTTCCAAAGCTTCGGATCGTAAGGCATTAAACGATGCTTGCTGTTTTTCTTACTGAGCGAGACTTAGTGATCCGAAATAGTTATTAAGCCAGACTAGTTCTGGCTTAATGCATTGGAAAGCAGCTTTGCTGTAATGTCGACAATCGGTATCACGCGTTGATATGCCATGCGCGTCGGACCGATCACACCCAGCGTGCCCACGATTTTTCCGTTCACCTCATAAGGTGCGGTGACGACGCTCATCTCTTCCATTGGAACCAGTTGTGATTCGCCGCCAATGAATATTTGAACGCCGGTGGCCTTGCCTGATATGTCCAGCAGTCGCATCAAATTGGTTTTTTGTTCAAACATATCAAACAGCTTACGTAAGGAACTCATGCTCGATGACAGGTCAGTCACGCTGAGTAGATTGCGCTCACCTGAAATGACAACTTCGTCAGCATCGTCGGTCATCGCCTCGCTACCGGCCTCAACTGCGGCCAACATGAGTCGATTCATATCATCCCGCAACTGGCGAACTTCGGTTTGCAGGCGTAAGCGAACGTCATCAATACTATGGCCTCCGTAGTTTTGATTGATAAAATTGGCCGCTTGTACGAGCTGTGAAGGGGTGTAGTCGACATCTGTTAACAAGAGTCGATTTTGCACATCGCCGCTAGGGCCGACGATGACGAGCAGAATACGTTTTTCAGAAAGTCGTAAAAATTCAATCTGCTGAAACACCGATTCACGCCTTGGGGTTAGTACCACGCCTGCAAATTGTGAGAGCGATGACAACACTTGCGCAGCGTTGGCGATGATCTTTTGCGGCGAGTTAGTTTGCAGTCTTGCCTGCATTCTCGATTCGAGCACGCCCTCGTCAATCGGCTGGACCGTCAATAGTGTGTCGACAAAGACACGATAGCCGCGGGGCGTTGGTACCCGTCCCGCTGAGGTATGCGGACTCGCAACAAAACCCATTTCTTCCAGATCGGCCATGATATTGCGTATGGTCGCGGGAGATAATTCCAGCCCGGAAATTTTTGAGAGTGCGCGCGAGCCTACCGGTTGCCCATCCGCGATGTAGCGTTCCACGAGGGCTTTGAGAAGAGTTTGAGCGCGAGTATCAAGATGCATGGCGATTATTGGTAAGTGCTGGCGTGATTTGCCATGAGCCAGGTCTGACAGGTGTCTGGCCCTTAATAATTGTATTTATACACTGTTAAGCCGAATCGCGCCTATTCGTCGGCGTGGATTTTCTCTATCAAAAGAGATTTTATGAGGGATTTTACGTGCTGGCGGATTGATCTTCCAGCCATGTTTCAAGCTCATGTAACGTGACGCATTGAGCATCTGCTACGATTCCAACGGGCAATACGCGGTCAAACCGATTAATCCAAACGCTTCGCAAGCCAGCTTCACGCGCGCCCACCACGTCTAAAAGCGGATCGTCACCCACATAGACCGCTTCTTCGGGTCTGACATTAAGGGCTTGGCACGCCGCATGGAAGATCGCGGGATCAGGTTTAGCGCAGCCGAAGCTATGCGCGGCGATGGATATAGCGAAATGCTGTGACAGGCCGATTTTCTCCAGATCCGCAAATCCGTTCGACACTGAACCCAGTAATACGTGTTGTCCTAAGCGAGATAGCACCGGTTGAACGTCGTCAAAGGGCGTCACCGCATGACGCGCCTCAGCAAACAGCGCCATGGCGGCATCAATCTTGCTAATATCTTCGCCAACAGTATTAAATGCTTCAGTCAGTCCAGCGTGTCGTAAAGCCGATAAATTAATTTTGAATAGGGCATTAGTGGCACTCAACGCTTGACGCCGTTGCCGCAGACTGGCGATCGTAAATGCCTCCGAGACGGCCGGTGCGTTGAGGCAAAGCCAGTCATACAATAATTGCTCTGCGCGGATCAATACCGGTACGATTGGCCAAAGTGTATCGTCCAGGTCGAACAAGACGGCTTTAATGGGTGCAGCGCTGGGCGAGTGTTGACGGTGACTAGCGATATTATTCATGGAATCGTGGAGTATCCTCTAGAGAAGCTTTAATGCAGACCCAAATTATGGTCTAATCGGCGGCATGTGGCCTATAAAATTATCTCATCAACAGAATTTACCTAGTTTGCCTAAAACTATTGCGATCGTTGGCAAGTATTTTGCCGCCGGTATTGACGACTCATTGACCGAGGTGGCCGACTTTCTTCAGGTGCGCGGACATAAAGTCGTGTTTGAGGCCGAGACCGCGCAAAATATTGCCTTAACCGGATTCGAGGCGATGACGCCCGAGCAAATCGGCCAGCAAGCCGATGCCGCGATCATTGTCGGCGGCGATGGCACGATGTTGGGTATTGCGCGTCAACTGGCACCTTACAATGTTCCGCTCATCGGTATTAATCAAGGGCGACTTGGTTTTATGACCGATATTTCTCTTGAACGCATGCTTCCGGTATTGGGGGAAATGCTGGATGGAAATGTCGAGTCGGAACGGCGGACCTTATTACAAGGCGTGGTCAAGCGTGACGATGTCGTTATTTTTAGTGCGCTAGCGTTTAATGACATTGTTGTCTCGCGCGGCGGTACTTCCGGCATGGCAGAGTTGCGGGTCGATGTGGATGGTCGTTTTATGTATAACCAACGTTCCGATGGCCTGATCGTTTCGACTCCCACCGGTTCTACGGCATATGCGCTTTCTGCTGGCGGGCCTTTGCTGCATCCATCGTTGAATGGCATTGTGTTGGTGCCGATTGCACCGCATGCGTTGTCCAATCGTCCGATTGTCGTGCCGGACAGTAGCGAAATCGTCATTGAAATTGTCAATGGTCGGGAGATCAATGTTAATTTTGATATGCAGTCGCTGACCAGTCTGCAACTTGGGGACCGCATCGTCATCCAGCGTTCTGAGCACGCGATCACTTTTTTACATCCTGCTGGCTGGAGTTACTATGAAACCCTGCGCCAGAAGTTACACTGGAATGAGTATCCTTCGGCAGACGGTCATTTGCGTTAATTGCGGAATGGGTGCGGTGTCCTGCGCGATCAATTGCAGTACACTGCTGCTTCGACGGTATTGTCACCAGCGCTGACCGCCGATACCTTAGTCCGCTTTCCTGAAACCGATTTTGTTCTACAACCTGATTCGATTCCATGCTGCGCACCCTTTCCATTCGCGATTTTGTTATCGTTGATGCCATTGAGCTTGACCTGGCCTCTGGCTTTACTGTCTTCACCGGTGAAACCGGTGCGGGGAAATCCATCCTGATCGACGCGCTTGCTTTGGCGTTAGGTGGGCGGGGTGACGCCAGCGTCGTACGCGAGGGTGCGGCCAAAGCAGACATCAGCGCCGAATTTTCGGTATCAAACCGCAGCGAAGGCAGCCCGATTGACACCAGTGAAGCAGTCAGAGCATGGTTGACCACGAACGAATTTGAGAGCGAAGAAGGTGGTGTACTGCTGCGCAGGGTGATAGATAACGCAGGACGTTCCAAGGCCTACATTAACGGCATTGCCGCGACCGCAGGGCAATTGCGCGAACTCGGCGAAATGCTGGTCGATATTCATGGGCAACACGCGCATCAGTCGCTCTTGAAAGCGGATTCACAACGTCTACTGTTAGATGGACAAGCAGGATTGCAGGACGATTTGCAAATCGTTGCGGCTGCGTATAAAAAATGGCGTGGATTGGCGCGTCAACGTCAGGAATTTGAGACAAACGCCAAGAACGTTTTGCTGGAGCGCGAGCGCCTCGAATGGCAAGTGAGTGAGTTGGAAAAACTAGCGGTCAAGCCGGGCGAGTGGGATGACATCACCAACGAGCATAGTCGCTTGTCGCATGCCGCCAGCTTGATCGAAGGCGCGCAAGAGGCGCTGAATATAATTTCAGAGTCTGATATTCCCATGCTGTCGCAGTTATCAGGACTCAACATCAAGATTGGAAAATTAGTCGATCTGGATGCGGATATGAAGCCGGTATTGGAAGCCCTGGAACCAGCGCGGATTCAGTTGCAAGAGGCGGTGTACGCCCTCAATGATTATCTGAGCCGGGTTGAGCTGGATCCTGCACGCCTGAACGAAGTGGATCGCAGGTTAGAGGCAATTCACTCCGCTTCACGTAAGTTCAGGCTCGAACCTGATGCTATACCGCAGGAGCTCGTCACGCTCTCCGTCCAATTGCAGCAATTAGCCGATGCCAGCGATCTTGATGCTTTGCGCGCGCAGGAAGAAAAGCTTAAGACGATCTATCTTGGATTGGCGCAAAAGTTATCAAAGGCCCGCGCCAAAGCGGCCAGAAATTTGACGAATACCGTGACGATAGCGATGCAAGAGTTGAGTATGAATGGTGGACGTTTTGTAGTCGCTTTAAACCCTTGTGAACCTGCTGCGTATGGCATTGAACAAATTGAGTTTTTGGTCGCTGGCCATGCCGGAGTTGCGCCTCGACCCTTGGCAAAAGTTGCTTCCGGAGGCGAACTGGCGCGGATTGCCTTGGCAATTTCGGTCATTACGTCAAGCGCCACGGCTACCCCAACGTTGATATTTGATGAGGTCGATAGTGGAATCGGTGGCGGCGTCGCCGAGGTAGTCGGCCGCTTGCTAAAACGCCTTGGTCAGGCGCGTCAGGTGTTATGCGTCACCCACTTGCCGCAGGTCGCGAGTCAAGCCAATCAGCATTTTCAGGTAAGTAAACAAAGTGCTGCCAACAAAACCGTATCGGCAATTGATGGCCTTGATACCAAGGGCAGAGTGGAAGAAATCGCGCGGATGTTGGGCGGTCTTGAAATTACCGCAACAACGCGTAAGCACGCACGCGAGTTACTGGCTTCATAGTGGAACGTCGAAGGCGGTGTTGCGCATTATCCAGATAATGCGGCGGCGCGGTCAATGACGCGCGCTAAGTAAGAAGTTTCAAGGAACTGGTTTTATTCAAGCTTTCAAGTGCGCTCACTATATTGTGCCGCAGATAATTTTTTAGGAATTTCGCATGCGCTTTCGTAAAGAGCCACCTTTCACTCACGGCACGACATCAAAAACAGCAGTCGTACTGGTAAACCTGGGAACACCTGACGCGCCAACATCTAGCGCGGTGCGGCGGTATTTGAAAGAGTTTCTTTCCGACACGCGAGTGGTTGAAATCCCACGGGCAATCTGGTGGTTGATTTTGCATGGCATTATTTTGCCGTTTCGTTCAGGAAAATCAGCCCTGAAATATGCGTCGATCTGGACCAATGAGGGCTCACCACTCAAAGTGCACACCGAAAAGCAGTCAACCTTGTTACGTGGTTATCTGGGGCAACGTGGGCACAAAGTGCAGGTTGCCTATGCCATGCGGTATGGCAATCCGTCCGTGTCATCGGTGCTGGACAAATTAAAGTTGGACGGCTGTGATCGGGTACTCATTGTTCCAGCCTATCCGCAGTATTCGGCGACCACCACGGCGTCCATTTTTGACGCCGTATTTAGTCATTACGCCAAGGTACGCAATGTGCCCGAGTTGCGTCTTATCAAGCATTATCATGATCACGAAGCCTATATTCATGCGCTAAAAGAGTCGGTGCTGACGCATTGGGCGATGAATGGGATGCCGGATAAGTTGGTGTTGAGCTTCCACGGTGTCCCCAAGCGGACATTGCTGCTGGGTGATCCGTATCACTGTGAATGTTATAAAACGGCGAGATTGCTGGCACAGGCGCTAGATTTGTCACAAGAGCAATATATGGTGACATTTCAATCGCGTTTCGGGAAGGCGGAGTGGCTGCAACCATATACTGCACCAACATTAGAAAAATTAGCCAAACAAGGCGTCGAGCGCGTTGATGTCATATGCCCAGGATTCACCAGTGATTGCCTGGAAACATTAGAAGAGATTGGTATCGAAGCAAAGGCCGATTTCTTAAAAGCAGGCGGTAAGGAGTTTTATCTGATCCCATGCCTGAACGAATCATCAACATGGATTCAAGGCTTGGCGACGTTGGTAGAGGAGCAATTAATCGGTTGGCCAACCCATTTGTCCCCCAATGACGTTGCTGAGCAAAAGCTGCAAGAGAAAGTGCAAAAAGATGAGGCGTTGCGCGTCGGTGCTGAGAGATGAAGTAATTAATGCCACGAATCATGGGTACGAATGCTGTGCTGTCGTGGTCGGCAGATTCTACTCCTTAATGCAATTAATAGATTTTCTATTAATAAATCGCGACTAAATGTGAATAGCTTATCCAACCGGCCGCTAGTGAAATATACAGCAGCATGAAGGCCGAAATAAGAGATAGTTTCATGGTATTCACCTATTGACGAGTCAACTTTTAATAACTTTTAATTTTCAATTTGAATGCCTTGAAATTTGAATAAATAAGAGTAAAAGCCAAATGATAGTGCGCTTGATGCGTCGCAGCAAATTCAAAGGGGTAAAATGTGAAACAAATTGTTGCAACGCCACACATTTGACACGCCATAATCCCCTTGAAAAAGTAGGGGATAGCCCCATTTGGCAAGTCATAGATCAGTTTGTCCCGCTTTAAAGTGGTTTTAAGGGCGCCGAAAAGCCGCCGGAAAACTTTTTTTTGCACACGTGATAACGCAAAACCTTAAAACATCGCAATACACCGCATTAAACGGATTTAACACATCATTAAGTCATTGATTGCAGGAGATTTTTGAATGGAAGACATGGAAAAGCAGACCGCGCAAGTTGAAACCGAAAATACCATCGCTCAAGAACAAGCGGCGGTCACGCCTGAATCAGCATTAGAAGTCGAATTAGCAGAAGCGCTAGCCAAAATTGCTGATTTGCAAGATGCATTTTTGCGTGCCAAGGCAGATACCGAGAACGTTCGTCGTCGTGCCCAGGAAGATATCGCGCGCGCCAGCAAGTTCGCTATCGAAAATTTTGCCGAGGCAATGGTTCCAGTGAAGGACAGTCTGGAAATCGCATTGAAACTGGAAACACCTTCTGTCGAGTCGTTAAAGGAAGGTGTGGAAATGACGTTGAAGCAGTTGGTTGCAGCGTTCGATAAAAATCGCCTTCTCGAAATTTCGCCAGAACCGGGCGAGCGTCTTGATCCGATGAAGCATCAGGCGATTTCAATGGTACCAGCCGAGCAAGAGGCAAATACCGTCGTGAGCGTGTTGCAAAAGGGCTACATGATTTCAGACCGCCTGTTACGTCCGGCGCTGGTCACTGTTGCTCAAAGTAAATAAGTCGGCATTAAGTGAAAATAAGCGTGTAAATAAGCGAGAAAATCAAAAATAATCGCTTATTTCCGCTGAAAAGGCTTGAAAGCTTGATTTTTCTCCCAATATTTAGCATATCAAAATTCAACAAATTTAGTAAAGGACAGCATCATGGGTAAAATTATCGGTATTGATCTGGGTACGACAAATTCTTGTGTTTCCATCATGGAAGGCGGCAAGCCTAAGGTTATTGAAAACTCCGAAGGCGTGCGTACTACGCCATCCGTGATCGCTTATCAGGAAGACGGCGAAATTTTGGTCGGTGCACCTGCTAAACGTCAGGCTGTCACAAATCCAAAAAATACGCTGTACGCAACCAAGCGTCTGATTGGTCGCAAGTTCGACGAAAAAGAAGTGCAAAAAGATATCTCGTTAATGCCTTACGAGATCACTAAAGCCGACAACGGCGATGCATGGATTGCTGTGCGCGACAAAAAACTGGCACCGCAGCAAATCGCTGCAGAAGTGCTGCGCAAGATGAAGAAAACCGCTGAAGATTACCTCGGCGAAGAAGTCACAGAAGCGGTTATCACCGTTCCTGCATACTTCAATGATGCACAACGTCAGGCAACCAAAGACGCTGGCCGTATTGCTGGTCTTGATGTGAAACGTATCATCAATGAGCCAACCGCAGCCGCATTGGCTTTTGGACTGGACAAGACCGAAAAAGGTGATCGCAAGATTGCTGTGTATGACTTGGGTGGCGGTACTTTCGACATCTCGATCATTGAAATCGCCGACGTTGATGGCGAAATGCAGTTTGAAGTGCTGTCGACTAATGGCGATACTTTCCTCGGTGGTGAAGATTTCGATCAACGCATGATTGATTACATCCTCGACGAGTTCAAGAAAGTTAACGGTATCGATCTGGGTAAAGACGCGATTGCACTGCAACGTATTAAAGCGTCCGCTGAGCGCGCTAAGATTGAGTTGTCATCGTCACAACAGACCGAAATCAACGAGCCGTACATTGCCATGGCTAACGGCGCACCAGTCCATCTGACCATGAAGATGACACGTGCCAAGCTGGAGTCTTTGGTCGAAGAGTTGATCGAAAAGACCATTGCACCTTGTCGTATTGCGATTCAGGACGCGGGCGTCAAAGTATCTGACATCGACGATATCATCCTGGTCGGTGGTATGACGCGTATGCCTAAAGTGCAAGAGAAAGTAAAAGAATTCTTCGGTAAAGATGCACGTAAAGACGTCAATCCAGACGAAGCGGTTGCCGTTGGTGCCGCGATTCAAGGTTCGGTATTGTCTGGTGATCGTAAAGACTTGTTGTTGTTGGACGTAACGCCTCTGTCGCTCGGTATCGAGACAATGGGTGGCGTGATGACCAAGATGATCAAGAAAAATACGACTATTCCGACCAAGTTTAGCCAGGTTTTCTCGACAGCAGACGACAATCAGCCAGCCGTAACAATTAAAGTGTTTCAGGGTGAGCGCGAAATGGCTGCCGGTAATAAAGGCCTGGGCGAATTTAATCTGGAAGGTATCCCGCCAGCATCACGCGGTACGCCACAGATTGAAGTGACTTTCGATATCGACGCGAACGGTATTTTGCACGTCGGCGCGAAAGACAAAGCAACCGGCAAGGAAAACAAAATCACCATCAAGGCAAACTCTGGTTTGACTGAAGATGAAATTCAAAAGATGGTGCGTGATGCTGAATTGAATGCTGAAGACGACAAGCGCTTGAAAGAGCTAGCTGAAACGCATAACCAAGGCGATGCTCTGGTGCACTCAACCCGCAAATCGCTGGCTGAATACGGCGATAAGTTGGAAGCGGCAGAGAAAGAAAGCATCGAAGCAGCGATCAAGGAACTGGAAGAAGTGTTGAAGGGTAGCGACAAAGCCGCCATCGACAACAAATCAGCAGCCTTGAGCACTGCGGCGCAAAAACTTGGCGAGAAGATGTACGCCGATATGCAAGCGCAGCAAGCTGCGGCTGGCGGTGCTGAAGGTGCTGCCGCAGGTGGTGGCGCATCAGAAGGCAAGCCAAAAGAAGACGACGTCGTTGACGCCGACTTTAAAGAAGTAAAAGATAAGTAAAACCCGTCCGGGCAGTGGTTTGGAGGGTTCTCCAAGGTACTGCATTGACGCGCCGGACATAGCTTAAAGCTCTGTTCGGCGTTTTCGCTTTGAACAAATTGCTATCTTGCTGCAACTGCGGGATTGATTCTGGCCTTGAAATTGCTTGAGGTTTTTGCAAATGCTTCAGCTTTAGGCGAAGTTAATGATCAGAGTGCGATGTTTAAACGCCTTCGCTGGGTTTAATTGTCGGACATCGTTAAATTCGGTAGGGAAGTTCTGACCGAATGGTGAGCTGTCGCAGATACGCTAAAAATAGCAACTGTGTTCTTAAATAATAAGTAAGGTGCCAAAACATGGCGAAACGTGATTTTTACGAAATTCTGGGTGTAGCGAAAAACGCTTCTGATGAAGAGATCAAGAAGTCGTACCGCAAACTCGCGATGAAACATCATCCGGACCGTAATCCGGATAGTAAAGGCGCCGAAGATAAATTCAAAGAAGGCAAAGAAGCCTACGAGATGCTATCGGACCCGCAAAAGCGCGAGGCCTATGATCGCTATGGTCACGCGGGTGTCGATCCTAATATGGGTGGAGGCGGCGGTGGCGGTGGCGGTGGTTTTGCCGACGCTTTCGGTGATATCTTCGGGGACATCTTTGGTGGCGGCGGTGGCGGTGGCGCGCGAGGTGGTCGTGGCGCCGGTCCTCAGGTATATCGCGGCGCAGATTTGCGCTACAACCTGGAAATCACGCTGGAGCAAGCTGCGCA
Source organism: Glaciimonas sp. Gout2 (assembly GCF_035018905.1). NCBI lineage: Bacteria > Pseudomonadati > Pseudomonadota > Betaproteobacteria > Burkholderiales > Oxalobacteraceae > Glaciimonas > Glaciimonas sp. Gout2. The sequence goes on from NZ_JASJXA010000010.1 coordinate 26,199, forward strand.
TGGTTTTGATACCACGATTCGGGTTCCTTCGTGGGATGCGTGCGAACCTTGTCACGGCAGTGGTGCCAAGCCTGGAACGCAGCCGGTAACCTGCCCAACTTGCGGCGGTCATGGTCAAGTGCGGATGCAGCAAGGATTTTTCAGCATCCAGCAAACCTGCCCTAAGTGTCATGGCAGCGGAAAAGTGATTGCTGAGCCGTGCGCGTCATGTGCAGGCGCTGGACGTATCAAGCGTAACAAGACGCTCGAGGTGAAAATCCCGGAAGGTATCGACGACGGAATGCGCATTCGGTCATCCGGCAACGGAGAGCCGGGCACAAACGGCGGTCCTCCTGGCGATTTATATGTCGAAATTCATATCAAGCAACATGGCGTATTTCAGCGTGATGGTGATGATTTGCATTGCGAAATGCCGATCTCATTTGCCAAAGCAGCTTTGGGTGGTGAAATTGAAGTGCCGACGTTAAATGGCAAAGTCTCCTTTACCATTCCTGAGGGAACGCAATCTAGCAAAACCTTCCGTCTACGCAGCAAGGGTATCAAAGGCGTGCGTTCAGGTTATGCGGGTGATCTGTTTTGCCATGTTGTGGTTGAAACACCAGTCAAGCTTAGCGATCGTCAGAAAGACCTTCTGCGTGAATTCGACGAACTGACTACTGAAGGCGGTGCTAAGCACAATCCTCAGAGTAAATCGTGGAAAGATAAGGTTAAAGAGTTTTTTGAATAGGGTGTAATGGCGCTTAACCTAGGCGGGTTCGATGTCCTAAATCTGTCTATAACTTTTAGCTTGCGCCTTCAATAGCCGCTGATCCGTAATGGTTAGCGGCTATTGTCTATTTTACTTTCGCTGTCTTATTTCAAGCTGTGGTCCGCGACTGGACTGATAGCTAGCCATATCCAATAAATTGGTAATTCGGAATCGAATACAATCGTAGTTAGCATTTTCTCGCTACACTCCCATCGCGCTTATGTGTTGTTTTTAACAAATGTTAGCTCTGAAATGCATGTGTCGATTACCAATATTTAGGTGCAAATTATCGTCACTTTTAGCAGGGCTTTCAAAAAAAAAGTTCTTACGCGCCATTTTCGATAAAATGTCGTGCACGCGGGCTTACATGAGTTGCATAAACATCATGTTGATAATCCGTTAATTTGATTGGAAAATGATGATAGAACATAAAAATGTCCTAACCACGGAACAACTTTTCGAAAGCAACCGTCAATGGGCTGCCGGGATGACGGCACGTGAACCTGGATTTTTCAAAACATTGGCAGCACAACAGTCACCAGAGTATTTCTGGATTGGGTGCTCTGATAGCCGGGTTCCGGCAAACGAATTATTGGGCCTTCGTCCGGGTGAATTATTCGTACATCGGAATATTGCAAACGTTGTTGCGCATAGCGATCTGAACTGTTTATCGGTGCTTCAATTTGCAGTTGATGTGCTGAAGGTCAAACATGTATTCGTGGTCGGTCATTACGGCTGTTCCGGCGTTCATGCGGCGTTGACCAAGCGCCGGGTCGGGCTTGCTGACAACTGGTTGCGTCACGTCCAGGACGTGCATCAAAAGCATGAGCGCTATTTGGGTGAGGCTTTACCGGAACAATTGCGTCATGATCGCCTGTGCGAGCTCAATTCGATGGAGCAAGTCGGTAACATCTGTCAAACCACGATCGTTCAAGATGCTTGGGAGCGAGGGCAGGAACTGACGATTCATAGTTGGGTGTATGGCTTGCAAGACGGCTTGCTGAGAGATTTGGGCGTCACTGCCAGTGGTCCGGACGACTTGGCGAAAGCGATGATCTGCAGCCTGAAGCGGTATGAAGATTGAGATAAAGTAAGAAAAATCGGATTTGGGCACGCTAGCGCGAAAACGATTTCAAAATAAATTGATCTTTGAAGAGCCGTTTATAAGAAAGTAAATCGCTCACAAAAAATCCCCAATCAGGAATGTCCGATTGGGGATTTTTGTATTTTGATCGATTATCTTGCTCGATTTATCTTGCTCGATTTATTTTGCCGTTAAAGCGTTTAAGAGCGGATTAAAGAATATTCCTAAAAGCAATGCTCCGGCGCAGGAAATGACTTGTCCTTCACCGCCGCGATATACGCTTTGATGGCTGAATCAATATTCGGTTGGCCTTGCATAAAATCTTTAACAAAGCGTGCTTTGTGACCCGGAAACACGCCCAGTAAATCGTGCAACACTAACACTTGCCCGGAGCAATCCGGACCAGCCCCAATGCCTATCGTTGGTATAGTAAGCAATTCAGTGATTTCCTTGCCCAGCACCGCCGGGATCGCTTCGAGAACCACCATGCTGGCACCGGCAGCCTGCAATGCCAATGCATCAGATTTCAGTTGTTCCACCGCAGCGCTGGTTTTACCCTGTACTTTGTAGCCGCCCATCTGATGCACAGACTGCGGCGTAAGGCCGAGATGTGCACAGACCGGAATCGCGCGTTCAGTGAGAAAGCGCACGGTTGGCGCGAGCCACGCGCCGCCTTCCAATTTGACCATTTGTGCGCCAGCCTGAATCAGCTGTACGGCGTTGATAAAGGCGGTCTCCGGCGTGCCGTAACTGCCGAACGGTAAATCGGAAAGCACGAGTGCGGTGGGCTTGGCGCGACTGACACTGGCTGTGTGATAAGCAATATCTTGCACGGTTACCGGCAATGTTGACGAATGTCCCTGACACACCATGCCGAGCGAATCACCAATTAATATAGTGTCAATTCCGCAGCGATCCAGCAGCGCGGTAAAGCTAGCGTCGTAACAAGTCAGCATGGTAATTTTTTCGCCCTTATCACGCATGTTTTGCAGCACTGGTATCGTTACCGGTTTCGTCCGTGCCTGCGCTGATGTCGCCGCTTCGCCTTGCAAATAGCCTGCCATATTATTCTCCGCGATTAAAAAATTCACGCTTGCCACGCATGCTTTCGATGCGATCCAGCAGCAATGCGAAATCACCATCATTGCCTGATAGATCCATATGTTGATTATTCACGATCAGTAAAGGGGCGGCTTCGTAATCGTAGAAAAAGCGGCTGTAACTCTCACATAATCGCTTGAGATAGTCGAGGGTAATCCCCGATTCCATTGGAATGCCACGTTTTTTAATGCGTTCAATCAGCGTGTCAGGTTCAGCTTGCAGATAGATGACCAAATCGGGTGTTGGTGTTTGTGGACGTAAGTGATCGTAAAGTTGTTGATACAGTTTCAGCTCTTCGTCAGCTAAGGTCAGATTAGCGAAGATAGGGTCTTTATCGAGCAAAAAATCTGTAACTATCGCGCTCGAGCCATCGAAAAGATCGGTCTGTGAAAGGCTGCGCAACTGATTGACGCGTTGGAACAAGAAAAACATTTGTGTCGATAGCGCATAACGCGATTGATCGGCATAAAACTTTTCCAGAAATGGGTTACTTTCCGGTTGCTCGAGCAGAACTTGTGCGCCAATGTGTGCCGCGATTTTTTGCGTTAAGGTGGTTTTACCGACTCCGATAGGGCCTTCAACCACGACGTACCTGTAATTATGTAGATTCATATTCGAAAGATAAAAGGGATCGCTTAACTCACATACGATGTGAATGAATAAGTGGCAATATTGTCATGAGAACAGTCGCAAAAAAGATTGTGGTCATGTTGCGTTGGTCTGTACTTAGCGAGCATGGTGTAACAAGTTTAGCGTAAACGCTTTTGGGCGTTGGCCCAATATCGCCGAAGATCACACGTTCCGCTGGTGTTATCAATATTGATTCAGTTAAATTTTGGCAATCGACTGATCTGCCACTTGCGGCATGAACTGATGCGCTGGCCCGTGTCCGGGTATGGTGATAAAAGGGTCAATTTGCAACAGCGGGATCAAGACAAAAGCGCGTTGTATCATGCGGGGATGTGGCACGGTCAAGATCGCATCGGCGATCGTCATCGCGCCATATAACAATAGATCCAGATCCAGAGTACGTGGTGCATTCGGATAGGGACGTTCGCGGCCGAAACGTTGCTCAATGTCCTGAAGCGCTTGCAGCAACGCATGCGGCGTTAATACGGTATCGAGGCTGACCACAGCGTTGACGTAGTCATCGCCGCTGGAATCAATCGGAGCCGTGCGGAACAGGCTGGATTGCGCAATGATTGATGTCTTGGGCAATCTGCCCAGTTGCATAATACCGTTAAGCACGTGTGCCTTGGCGTCGCCCAAATTCGCACCGATACCAATGTAACTTTTGACAGGATGCAGATCAGCCACGCTTAAGCACCGTCCTGCGTGCCGCTACTGTTACCGCTGTTGCTGCTGCCAGGACTGCGCGGACTCCGGCGTCGCGCACGTTTTTTTGGCGGCGGGCCTTCGTTGGTCAACTTTGGTTTCTGTGCCAGCAAAATTTCACGGCCGGTACCGTCGGCTTCCATAAAAGCGGTCCACCATTCGCCCAGTTCGCTATCCAGTTCACCGGAAGCGCAGCGCAATAGCAGAAAGTCGTAGCCCGCACGCAAGCGTATATGTTCCAACAATTTGTATGGCGCTTTACCTACGCGACGTTCAAAACGCGGTTGCATAGCCCAGATATCGCGCATGTCTGAAGCGATTTTCCGTTGCAACGCCAACTTGTCGGTTTGGGCATCCAGCACATCATCCGCGGCAAGATGCAGCGCCGGAATAGGAAATTCGCCAGCAGCTTTGTAGGCCGTCCATTTTTCGAGTACTTGATGCCACAGCAACGATGCAAAGAGAAAGCCGGGCGAAACGGGTTTGCCTTGCAATACCCGCTGATCGGTATTTGCTAATGCCAGCGTGACGAATTTTTCGCCCATCGGTTGCTCAAGAACCACGTCCAGCAGCGGCAGAAGGCCGTGATGTAAGCCTTCTTTGCGCAGTTGTTGCAGACAAGCCAGCGCATGCCCGCTCATGAGCAATTTCAGCATTTCATCAAATACGCGTGCAGTCGGCACGTTATTGATGAGGGTTGCCATAATAGGAATCGGGGCGCGGGTGTCCGGTTCAATCGTAAAGTTTAACTTGGCGGCGAAGCGAACAATCCGCAACATGCGCACCGGATCTTCGCGATAGCGGGCCTCGGGAACGCCGATGATGCGCAAGGTCTTGGAGCGAATATCCGCAATTCCTCCGTGATAATCGAGGACACTCTGGCTACTTGGATCGTAATACATGGCGTTAATCGTGAAGTCGCGTCGGATTGCGTCTTCATGTTGCTCGCCGAACGTGTTGTCGCGTAACACCCGGCCATGCTCATCCTTTGGCGCGCCTGTCGATGAGGCGCCACGGAAGGTGGTGACTTCGATCAACTCTTGGCCAAACATGACGTGGACTATTTGAAAGCGCTTGCCGATCAAAAAGGCGCGTCGAAATAACCGTTTGACCTGCTCCGGCGTAGCGTTAGTGGCGACGTCGAAATCTTTTGGTTTAACGCCCAATAGAAGATCGCGGACCGCACCACCGACGATGAAGGCCTTGAAACCGGCTTCTTGCAAGGTGCTGGTGACACGGATCGCATTGGGCGAAACGAGTTGAAGGTCAATGCCATGTTGCTTGGGGCTTAGCACCACCGGCTTGGTGTGGTCTTCCACCTTTTTTTTGGGTCCGAGAATGGAGCGAATCAGCTTTTTGATCATTGTGTCTTGATTATATGTTGGCTATATGTCGCCTCGACTACAGACGAACTCAAAAAACCACCTGCATCTACCAAGCTTGTCTGTGCGATGCATGCTCTCGTTATTGCAAATGGTGTGATTGTATTAACACTTAAACTTGCATTTGCATGAGATTGCATAGTTGGCAGCATCGCCAATCCAAATTGGGGCGTTTGTTACGGTTTTTCTAGAGATGTGTCTATTCGTCGAACAACTGCAGTATTGACCAACCGTGTGCGTCAGCATGTGCTTTTAGCTGGGCATTTGGGTTGGTAGCGATCGGATCGGTCACCAGCATCATCAGCGGTAGATCGTTATGCGAATCGCTATAGAAAAAAGACCGTGGAAAGCTGGAGAGCGTCATATCCATCGTTGCCAGCCATGCGTGGGTATGAATAACCTTACCAGGGCCGTATGTCGGCGTGTCTAACAGTTTTCCGGTGATTTCTCCGTCATCCGTAGTTTCTGGATCGGAGGCAATCAAAAAGTCTACGCCAAGTGCCTTCGCAATCGGTTCGGTGACAAAACTATTGGTGGCTGTCACGATGGCGACCAGATCGCCCGCATCGTGATGCTGTTGCAGAAGGTCTAACGCCTGCGGAGTAATCCGCGGCACGATCACTTCTTTCATGAATTGTTGGTGCCAGGCGTCAAGCTGCTTACGCGGAAATGTAGACAGCGTGCCGAAAGTGAATTCCAAATACTTTACCGGATCGAGTGTACCCGCTTGATACTGGGCAAACCATTCGGCATTACTTTTACTAAATAGATCAGCATCCACCGCACCGATGCGGATTAAAAATTGGCCCCACTCATAATCCGAGTCGATCGGCAGCAGAGTGTGGTCAAGGTCGAATAGGGCCAGATTCATAGTGATTTTTCTTCAGATTCGAGTTGTAACAGGCTGCGTAACAACGGCAGGGTTATAGGACGCTTAGTTTCTAGCGAGTAACGATCAAGTTCGTCCAGTTTTTCCATTAATGAGCGCATATCGCGTCGAAAATGCGTAATGAGATAGGGTAGCACGCCACTCGACAAGGTGAGTCCACGTGCTTGCGCTGCTTGTGACAATGTTGAGATTTTTTCTTCATCGCTGAGGCCATTTAGTTGATAAATCAGGCCCCATCCAAGTCGCGTTCGCAAATCTTCACGTATGGTATGGGTTAATTCTGCCGGCGGTTGTGCGCCGCTGGTAATAAACCAACCGCCATGCTCACGAATTTGATTGAATAAAGCAAACGCCAAAATCTGATCTTCTGCGCATAGCTTGTCGCAATCATCAATCAGATAGCCGGTATCTTCGGCAGAAAAATGAAACAGACCAGCGCTATAGGACTCGTTGTATTCAATTGCATGATGCGCGTTTAAATCAGCAGCGCTGATCAGATGGGCGTTAGTAATGCGTGCAAAGGCTTGCAACAGATGGCTTTTTCCGGCACCGGATTGACCCCATAAATAGACGAATCGATCTCCCGGTGCGGTTGCTGAGGTAGTCGATGGCGCTGTCAATTGGCGCAAAAACTGCAACACTTCCTGATTGTTTCCAATCACGAAAGTATCGAGCGTTTGCGCGTCGTCGGCAGTAATATCGAGTAGTAATTGCCTCATGCTTGATTTTTCATACTTTTTACAGACTTAATTGCGTATTGAGTTGCGTATTGAGTTGCGCATTGAACGCGCTATTAAATTCCGTACGTTGTTGATATAAATGCATTTTACTGAGTATAAAAACTACTATTCAGATAATGCATGCGAATATGTTTCACAATGACCGACATAATCGCCGAAGTTGGTAGCGCCAGCAAGATGCCGACGAATCCAAATAGTTGTCCGAATGCCATTAAAGCAAAAATTACCACCAGCGGGTGCAAGCCAATCCGCTCACCGACCAAACGCGGCGTCAGGAAGAAACTTTCAAGCATTTGACCTAATCCATAAACAATTGCCACTGCCGCTAAACCGTGAAAACCGCTGAACTGTAACATCGCTGCGATCAGCGCCAGCGCTAAACCGAGACCAAAGCCCACGTATGGAATAAACACCAGCAAACCGGTGATGATGCCGACCGGCAGCGCTACGTCAAAACCTGCAATTGCCAGGCCGGTTGAGTAATAAATCGCCAGAACCAACATCACCAACAATTGACCGCGGAAATATTGCGCCAGCAATCCATCTACTTCAAGGGCCATGCTATTGGTCTTGGCTTGCCAGCGACGCGGGACCATGTGACCTAATGTGGCAATAAATCGATGCCAGTCTTGCAATAGATAAAATAACACGATTGGGACTAACAGTATCGTTGCGATCCAACCTAATACCGCGGTTCCACCGACTTTGACCGAAGCCAGAACCGCAGCCCAGATTTCGTCACCGCTGGTTGCCATTTGTTTGGTCAGCATCTCTTTGATACCACTACTATTTAGTCGAAAATGAATACCAAAGTCTTCCAGGTGCGGGCCAATAAAACCATCTAATTTGGTCAAAAAGTTTGGAATTTGGTTTTGTAACAACGGAAATTCAGTCCGCAACACCGGTATCACAATGAGGATAACTGCCAGAATCGCAAGCGATAGTATCAGCATGACAAGCAATACCGCCAACGCCCGTGGAAAAGGGTATTTTCCAATCCGCCGCCTAGCTAGCCAGTCAACACCCGGGTTCAGCGCGTATGCGAGGATGGCAGAAGCCACAAATGGCGTCATGATCGGCCCCAAAGCAACAAAAAGCGCAATGAGCAATATCGCCACAACTAGCCATAACATTGTTTGTTTTTGTTCGTCAGTAAAAGAAAATGGCATGTAATTGGGGGATAGTTGAATCGGTTTGATAAAATAGCGCTTTTATCGCGGTAACGGAACAAAGTAAACTCACTAATAGAGTGTTTACTTATTGTTGTTTTGCTACGCGCGGACGTATTCCTCTATTTTACCGCCTCTGCTGCCAATCACATCATGACTTCAACAACCAATGTTTCTCTTTCTTATCGCGACGCCGGCGTTGACATGGACGCCGGCGACGCTTTAGTCGAGGCTATCAAGCCCTTTGCCAAGCGCACAATGCGTGAAGGCGTCATGGGTGGCATCGGCGGTTTTGGTGCTCTCTTTGAAATCAGCAAGAAATTTAAGGAGCCAGTGCTGGTCTCTGGAACCGATGGCGTCGGCACCAAGCTGAAATTAGCATTTATGCTGAACCGCCACGACACCGTTGGTATCGACCTGGTCGCCATGAGCGTCAACGATATTTTGGTGCAAGGTGCCGAACCGTTGTTTTTCCTGGATTATTTCGCTTGCGGAAAACTTGATGTTGCCATCGCCACCGACGTCATCAAGGGTATCGCTCAAGGTTGCGAGCAAGCTGGTTGCGCGCTGATCGGTGGCGAAACCGCCGAAATGCCAAGTATGTACCCGGAAGGCGAATACGATCTTGCCGGTTTCGCGGTGGGCGCGGTAGAGAAGTCGAAATTGATCGACGGTACCAAAATCACGCCGGGCGATGTCATTCTTGGTCTGGCATCGTCTGGCGCGCACTCCAACGGCTATTCATTGGTACGCAAAATTATTTCGGTTGCACAGCCTGATCTGGACGCGGACTTCCACGGTCGTCCACTAGCGGATGTTTTGATGGCGCCGACCCGGATTTACGTCAAGCCATTGCTGGCCTTGATGGATGCGATGGAAGTCAAAGGCATGGTCCACATTACTGGTGGCGGCCTGGTAGAAAACATTCCGCGTGTATTGCAAGACAATCTAACCGCTGAACTGCATCGCGATGGCTGGACGATGCCACCACTCTTTACATGGCTGCAACAGCACGGCGGCGTGGCTGATGACGAGATGCATCGGGTCTTCAACTGCGGTATCGGGATGGCGGTAATTGTGGCTAAGGAAAACGCTGACGCTGCGTTTGCACAATTGCAAGCTGCCGGTGAGACGGTTTTCAAAATCGGTACAATCCGCACACGTGCTGAAGGCGAAGCACAGACGATCGTTTTGTAAAACGTTTACAGTAATTTGTATTAAAAAAGGCTACGAAGAAATTTTCGTGGCCTTTTTTACGTGGAAACCAATGATGTAAAAGTAAATACAATCCTTGCATTTATACAGTCGCGCGGTGAAGCGCCTGCCTTCTGCGTTGGGCGACGTCGGACCGTCTCCATTATGAAAGCATATTTTGTGAAGTGCCAACCAGTCAGGGGAATTTTTTTAAAGGTTCGATCCGATGTTCGACGAATGGTGACTACAAAGAATTTATTGAGATAGTAAAAAATACGACTGAATTTGATACACGTCACCGAAAGAAAAATCCTAATTCAGGCGACGTGAAGTAAATCAAATAAATCTACTTTTGCCCCGTTTCGTCATTCTGGGCCAGCGTTTGTAGTGCCGCTGGCGTGCCAACCCAATTGATTTCTTTTGGCATCGTTACCAAGGGTTGACGTTGATCGGTTTTCAACGCTGCTGAATCGACGGCAGTTGCTACCGTGTGCCAGACCGGGTCTTCGATTTCGTCGAAAACTTCTCTCAAGCGACTAGACCAACCGCTCGAAATGGATTTGAAATATTCATTTTTCGAATCGATAGTGACGAAGCGGGTCAAGGCCAATTGTCCACTTTCATATACCAGCAGATCTAGCGGCAAGCCAACCGATAGATTGGAGCGCAACGTTGAATCCATTGAAATCAGCGCACACTTCGCAGCCTGATCTAGGGTGATTTCCGATCCAGCCAACACGCGGTCGATGATCGGTTTGCCGTATTTGGATTCACCAATCTGGAAGTAGGGATTTTCGTCATGCGCTTCGATGAAATTACCTGCCGAATAAATCTGAAACAAACGGCAGCGCTCACCTTTGATCTGGCCACCAAAAATGATGCCGACGTTGAAGTCGATGCCAAATTTTTGCAAGGCGCTCGCATCGCGCTCGTACACCAACCGAATAGCGGCGCCTACTATTTGCGCTGCCTCGTACATTGAGGTGGCGTTCCAGATACTTTTGCCATCGGCATTAGTGTGTTCTGAAATGATTTGTTTAATCGATTGCGAAATGGATAAGTTGCCAGCAGTCATCATGACTAGCATGCGTTCGCCAGGATTCTCAAAGACACTCATTTTACGAAAAGTGCTGACGTGATCAACGCCAGCATTGGTGCGCGAATCGGACAAGAAAACGAGTCCGGCCTTCAGGCGCATAGCAACACAATAAGTCATGATGTAGAGCTCAAAATACAAAAAATGGATTTTACAGCATAGCCATTTAATCCTGGTTATCTAACTAGTAACACGCACATCAAGATGCAACAAGTCGATTTTCCACTATATTTCATGTTGGAACTATTATATTTTGAATGTGTATTTAAGCTCCGTCAGGGATTGCTTTTCATGCGTTGAAACGAAGTGTCATGCATCAGCATATCTTCTAGTGCGCACTATCATGGACTTAAACTTAGCGCTTTAGCGCTGACATGGACACTGACACTCAAGGTTTCTTCTCCGCCACCACGACGAACGCCCCGAACTGGTGCGGCTGAGTCGTAATCGCGGCCGATCGCCAGCCGACAATAGGCATCGCTGGCAAAGCACGCGTGGGTGACATCAATGCTTACCCAGCCTGTAAAATCTGACTGGGCCACCCACACATCTACCCACGCGTGGCTTTCAGCGTGATCGCTATTCCCCGGATCGATATAGCCGGACACGTAACAGGCCGGGATGCCAACAGCGTGGCAGCAGGCAAGAAATAAATGTGCATGATCCTGGCAAACACCTTGGCCCAGTCGTAATGCATCATCTGCGCTGCTGGTGACTAGCGTGGAGCCACTTTGATAGGTGACCGCATTGCAAATGGCTTGCGCCAGCGTGACTAAATCCTCGCTGTTTGGATTACGTGATAAGTGACGATGGGCAAACTCGATGATCGTTGGCGTCGCTTGGGTCAGCGATGTTGCTACGGTGAACACGAGTGGAGAAACTGCACCGGTTTGTGGCAATCGCCCCAAGTACAAGGGGGTGACCGCGATGCTGCCTTCGGCAACGATCCTGACTTCGTTATGCCGACCCGTGATGGTCAACATATGACTCAGATTGCCGAACGCATCCGTGAAGGGATTGCGCACACCGGAACTGGTGATATGCCAGTTAAGTGTGCGCTGATGCTCTTCGGGACGTGGCGTCAATCGCAACTGTTGAATCGTGTAGGTTAATTCTTCGGTATAGTGATAAAGCGTCTCGTGCCTGATGGTCAGCAGCATGATAGTTAGCGGAAGTGGAGCAGAGGCCGGTCAGGCCGCTAGTGGAACCAGAAAGTCACGGCTGATACGATTGCCCAATTCAAAGATGCGCTCGAAAAATACCGTCAAATAATCGTGCAGACCGGCCTCAAGAATTTCATCAATGCTACCGAATTGAAGTTCAGCATGCAACTTGCCAGCGAAGCGCTCCGTATCAGCTGATACATTATTGCTGACGTGTTTCAGATTATTGAGGACCTCTTCCATACATGCCGCAAGTGAGCGTGGCATGTCCGCGCGCAAAATCAGCAAGTCAGCGACGCGTGCCGGCGTGATGACGTCACGATACACCTTACGATAAATTTCAAACGCTGAAACCGAACGCAAGATTGCTGCCCAATAGTAGAAGTCAATTTGCGGCTCGGTCTTCGCTTCGAGTGCCTGTTCGTGCTTTTGTTCCTGATCTTGCGATTGGGACTGAGATTGAGATTGAGATTGAGATTGTTTTTGCTGCTTCTCATTGGCGCTATGAAACTTGACGTCAATGATCCGTGCAGTATTATCTGCACGCTCCAAAAAAGTCCCGAGGCGGATAAAGTGAAATGCTTCATCCTTCAGCATGGTGCCGATTGTCACGCCACGTGAGAGGTGCGAGCGATGTTTGACCCATTCGAAAAATTCTGCAGGGTTTTGATCTAGCGCATCAGTTTTCAGATAGCCCTGCATTTTTAGCCAGGTGGCATTTTGGATTTCCCAGGCTTCCGTGGTTAATGCTCCCCGCACTGCGCGTGCATTTTCCCGCGCCTGAGTAAGGCAGGCGGAAATAGAGGATGAGTTAGCCGGGTCGCGGACCATGAAATCGATGACGTTTTGCGGTGTCAATGTTTTATGTCGCTTATCATAAGCCTCCTGCAGCTCGGAGATGCCGAGGAGGGCACGCCAGCCTTGCTCAACGTCTTCATCCGCCTGCGGCAACATGCCTGTTTGCAAATGTACATCCAGCATGCGTGCAATATTTTCAGCGCGCTCGGTGTAACGGGCCATCCAGAATAAGTGATCTGCGGTGCGGCTCAACATGTTATTTCTCCAGTATCCAGGTGTCTTTGGTGCCGCCGCCTTGGGACGAATTGACGACGAGCGAGCCTTCTTTGAGCGCCACGCGCGTCAGTCCACCACGTACCATCGAAACGTTTTTTCCCGAAAGAACAAATGGTCGCAGGTCGATGTGGCGCGGGGCAATCCCGGCCTCAACATAAGTAGGGCAGGCTGAGAGCGCCAATGTTGGCTGGGCTATGTAGCCTTCTGGATTGGCGATCACGCGAGCACGGAAATCTTCGATTTCTTGCTTCGTCGATGCCGGACCGACCAGCATGCCATAACCGCCAGCGCCGTGGACTTCCTTGACGACCAGATCTTTAAGATTCGCCAAGGTGTATGCCAGATCGTCTTTTTTGCGACACTGAAAAGTCGGGACATTATTGAGAATCGGTTTCTCTGCCATGTAAAACTTGATCATGTCGGGAACGTATGGATAAATCGATTTGTCATCAGCCACGCCGGTACCGATAGCGTTCGCCAACGTGACGCCGCCCGCACGATAGACCGATAGCAAACCGGGCACACCAAGTGTAGAGTCCGGACGGAACGCCAGCGGATCCAGATAGTCATCATCGATTCGGCGATAAATGACGTCGACGCGTTTTGGTCCACGCGTGGTGCGCATATATACTGCGTTATCGTCGACAAACAAGTCTTTTCCTTCGACTAGCTCAACGCCCATTTGCTGCGCTAAAAATGCATGCTCAAAGTACGCTGAGTTATACATCCCCGGCGTCATGATCACGACCGTTGGATCGGTAACACCAACTGGTGCCACGGAGCGCAAATTATCGAGCAACATGTCAGGATAATGATCAACCGGTGCGATTTTATGACGTGTGAATAATTCTGGAAACAGGCGCATCATCATCTTGCGGTCTTCTAGCATATAAGACACGCCGGACGGGACACGCAGATTGTCTTCTAATACATAAAATTCGCCTTGACCAGCGCGTACGATATCGACGCCTGCAATGTGCGCATAAATATCCGAGGCCACTGAAATACCCTGCATTTCAGGGCGGTACTGCGCATTGCGGAAAATTTGTTCCGCAGGGATCACGCCGGCCTTGATGATGTTTTGATCATGATAAATATCATGGATGAACATATTCAGCGCCTTAACACGCTGAATCAGCCCTGCTTCCAGCACCGACCATTCGGCGGCATGAATGATGCGTGGAATAATATCGAAAGGGATCAGTCGTTCGGTACCGGCGTCGTTGCCATACACTGCAAAGGTGATGCCGACACGACGGAAAATGACATCTGCTTCAACGCGTTTTCTAGCAATCGTTTCGGCCGATTGCTGTCCAAGCCAGTTTGAAAACTCACCATAATGGGGACGAGCAACGTCGGAACCATCGGTGTACATTTCATCGAAAAAATTTGCCATAACTTTACTTCGCAGTTGTTTTGTACGTAAACATCAAAAGATTTCCCCTGATGACCAAGGTCAGCGCTGATGGCATTTAGTCTCGTATTAATTTTATCAAAATAGCATTATTCGTACTGAGTGGCAACTGCCCTGCATGGTTAGCCAAGGCAGTTTTAAGCCGTTATTCGCTATTGATAGTTGAGCTTTCAGTTAACTCGGAAAACCAAGGTGTTGGTTTCGGTACTGCGCACGGAGCGGGCGCATCGATTGAGGTGAAATTAGCGGGGCCAACAACTTCCAGATATTCCATGTCGGGAGAGTAGTCGAATAAAAAATGCACTATACCGGGGCGCTGGTGCACGCAATCACCCGCGTTGACCAGCGTTAATTGGTCCTCATACATGAAGCGTGCCCAACCTTTGAGCATGTAGACCATATGAAACTTTGCTTCATGTCGATGCCAGCCAGTGCCTTCTTCTGGTGCCATGTTCGCCTTCACCAACTGAGCGATGACCTGGCCACCTGTGGCCGCACTAATACCTAAATCGCGATATAGGAAAAAATCCCGGAGACCACCAGGTTCAAATGCAGTATCGCCCTCGCGTATATGAGAAAACGCGGTTTTTGGAACGGTTTGGTCATTGGTGTTTTGCGCATCCATTGCACTGTCCTTTCATGCAAAATACGAATTAAACACGACCATGACGACAATCAATGTCATGGTGACCATTGATAAATCGGTCGCATGGACTGTTGTAGAGTGACTTTAACAGCTACATACAACACATACTCGTAATAAAATTTCAGTAGTAACTTTACTCCTGAATCGCCTTCAAGCGGCGCTCGAAATGACGATTGAGATGATAGAAATTACTCTTTTTGTCTAGCAATTCCCGTGCCAGATAGCTGATGTTTATGGTAACAATTTGCTTAAGGGGAAATCATTCCCTCCCAGCAAGATCGCTTGGCTGCTCGCAGCGCTTCAAGGCGCACGAATATAATCGACCAACGCCATCGTGCGTGCATCCGGTGGTGGTGTCAGTAAGCTGACGACTATCATCGTCAGCAATCCAGCTGGGACGCCAAAAACGCCAGCTGAGATGGGAGCAATGTGAAACCACTGCCCCGTGACGGACCCGCCCAATGCAGGAAGGGTGTGCAACATGTAAAACACGCACATGCCGAATCCGGCAATGATCCCGGCAATGGCACCGTGTTGATTGGCTCTTTTCCAAAATACACCAAGCATGAGCGCGGGGAAAAGTGCCGAACCGGCGAGTGAGAATGCCGCTCCAACCATAGACAAAATATCGCCGGGTTTTAACGACGCGGTATAAGCCGCCAGCAACGCCACGACGAGTAGCAGCAATTTGGAAATCGTAACGCGCTTTTGTGTGGAGGCCACCGGATCAATCATTTTGTAATAAACGTCGTGTGATAGCGCGTTAGAGATCGTTAAAAGCAGGCCATCGGCAGTGGATAGCGCTGCTGCTAAACCGCCCGCAGCAACCAATCCTGAAATGAAATAGGGCAATCCGGCAATTTCTGGTGTCGCCAATACGATCATGTCACCGTCCAGCGATATTTCCGATAACTGTACGATACCATCATGATTCAGGTCGATGATGCTGACCAGCGGATTAGTTTTGTCGATATTGGCCCAATACGACACCCAGTTTGGTAGATGCGCGTACTCGGTCCCGACCAATGAAGTATAGATGTCGTACTTGACCAATACCGCTAAAGCAGGGACCGTCAGGTAGATCAATAAAATAAAAAACAGCGTCCAGAAAACCGATTTACGCGTTTCTTGTACCGATGGCGTGGTGTAGTAGCGCATCAACACATGCGGCAATGCGGCTGTCCCTAGCATCAGGCAAAACACTACTGCCAAAAAGTTGTTACGTTTAATATCCGATGCTTCTTTATCCTTGCCCGGAAATGGGGTTGCTTGTGGCGTGGGTGGCTCGGCGTGCGCCAGATTGAGGGCTTTGGCATCTCTCCATCTCTGCTGGGCTTCTTCCGGTGATTTTGGATATTCGCTCAACTTACGATTGGCAACGCGAATGTCGATCAGCGAAGTGTCACTGCTATGTTTTAAGGCTTTAAGTTCGCGCTGTGCTTCGATCCGACCTTGCGTCCAGGATTGAGGCAAATTGTTCAAGCGCTTGTCGAATGCTTCGGCACGTGCTTTGTAAATACTCCGCACCTCTAATTCTTTGGGATCATCGCTCAACGTTTTTTCAATATTGCTTAATTGCGTCATGACCGAGCCATATGCAAATTGCGGAATTGGATTATGTGTATGTTTGGCTGATAGCCAGATGACGGGAATCAAGTAGGCAAAAAGAATGATGATGTACTGCGCCACTTGCGTCCACGTAATCGCGCGCATTCCACCTAAAAATGAACAAACCAAAATGCTGGCAAGACCGAGAAAAATGCCAACGGAAAAATCGACGCCAGTGAAGCGCGACGTGATAAGTCCGACACCATAAATTTGTGCCACCACGTATGTAAATGAGATGAGTACAGTGGCGATTACCGCCAAAATGCGAACTGGATTGCCGCCATACCGACCACCAATGCGGCCGCTGTAGCGTGCGGCCAAAAAGTCCGGAATAGTGTACTGACCGAATTTGCGTAAATAAGGCGCAATGAGGAGCGCAACCAGACAGTAGCCGCCGGTCCAGCCAATGATATAGGCGAGACCATCAAAGCCCTGCAAATATAAGCCCCCGGCCAAGCTGATGAAAGTTGCTGCCGAAATCCAGTCGGCAGCCGTTGCCATGCCGTTAAAAATTCCCGGTACACGTCTTCCCGCAACGTAATATTCCGACACGTCGGATGTCCGGCTAACGACGCCAATGCCCGCATACAGGGCGATGGTAGCGAACATGAACATATAACCAATCCAGGAGCGTGGAAATCCTTCTTTTTCGAGGATGGCGAGAATGATCAGAAAGCCAATGAAGCCTGCGGTGTACCAAGCGTAATAGCGCGTCAAACGCGATAAGAATGACTTACTTTTCATTATTGAGTTCAGCCAGTTGAGACGACTTCATTGCGCGCAGCTTTGGATCGGGCAAAGTCATATCGGCATCACGGTCAAATCGTCCCATTTGCCAGGTATATATACCGACGAGTAGGAGGTAAATCACGACCAATCCTTGTGCGGCCATATAAAAAGATAAGGGCCATCCGAACACGGTAACGCTTGATAATTCTCGCGCAAAGAAAATCACAAGAAACGTGACCGAAAACCAAATCAGTAACAGGCTGAAAGTCAGTTTTTTGGTCCTGCGCCAGTGTCTGGCATTGCGAGCAGCGATATTCTGAGGGACGGATTGGGCCATGGTTTTAGTCAACAATCAAAGAATCAAAAACATTGAACGCGCTACAATCTGGCGAGTACTTTAAGGGACTTTTTATGCAGCTCCTTTACCTTTGAACCTCAAGATTGCGGAGGCAGTAAGCTGCATTTATTTAACATTTTCTGTGCTTATTTTCTACTGACTTGCGACTTTCCTCTGCTTATTTTTTCCTGTATTACAGACTTCTTACACTGGCTTTTTAATCATATTTTTTACTCACGCAACCGCTAAACTGCAATACGCTTTTAGCGATATTCATCACGAAAATTAGCTGGGGAAGTTTGCTTGAATGTGACGCGAAATAAACACCCTGGCAGCTTTTGATCGTCGCAACGAGGATTGTAAAAAATACTGACGTCAGCGTCATGTTGTTGGGCTATTTCCCGCACGATAGCGAGCCCTAAACCGCTTCCGCTCCGATTGCTGTCAAGTATGCGATAGAAACGCTCGAACACACGTTCACGCTCCGCTGGCGGGATACCTGGGCCGGTATCTTCTACTTCCAGAATTGCCTCTTGCTTATTTTCTCCGGCACGAATGCGCACCGTCACGTGGCCTTCTGGCGGCGTGTAATGCAACGCGTTATCAATCAAATTGCTCATCAACTCTCGCAGCATCATTGGATTGCCGATGACAAGGAGAGGTTGTGGCGCTTCTTCGAAGCCCAGATCGATACGCTGTGTAAACGATGCTTGTACCCAGTCGCCCACGACGTTGCGTGCCAACTCTGACAATTCAATAGGAATGAGAGCGGTATTTTCCTGGGTTTGATTTTCTGCACGCGCTAACGAGAGCAGTTGATTTACAAGGCGCGTGGCAGAATCTGAACTCTTCGCCAATTGCTCAAGGGACCGACGAATATCGTGACCGTCCGTTTGGCGCAGCGCCAGTTCGGATTGCATGCGCATGCCCGCCAACGGCGTTTTCATTTGATGCGCGGCGTCAGCGATAAAACGTTTTTGGGTTTGTATCGTCTGTGAAAGACGTGAGAGCATGTCGTTGAGCGAGCGTACTAAAGGCGATATTTCCTCGGGAACCTGACCGGAATCAATGGGGCTTAAGTCATCAGGTCGTCGAGCTCTTATCCGTTGCTGCAATTCGGATAGCGGTGATAAACCGCGCGACAAGGCAAACCAGACGAGTGCGAGTGCGATCGGCAGAATCAAAAACTGCGGCAAGATCACTCCCTTGATGATTTCATTGGCTAACTGTGCACGTTTTTCCAGCGTTTCCCCTACTTGCACCAACGCCATCGGCGGCGCCGGATCATTGATGTTGGCGCTAGCTGCATCGTTACGCAAATCGACATACGTGTACGCCACCCGCACGTCGGTGCCATGCATCGATCCATTATGAAATTGTACGGTGCCTGCATGCGGTGGATCCTCATCCGGGGCAATCGCTGGCATTTCCCGGTCGCCGTCGACATATTCACCCTTGGGGCCGGTGATCAAAAAATAGATATTGTCGATATCATCGGCACGCAAAAAATCGCGCGCTGCACCCGATAAGCGGGTAACGACCTTACCGTTGGCTTGACTAACCTGTTGTGATAAGACTGTGACGCTATCATCCAATGCGCGGTCAAATGGCTGGTTGGCAATGGACTTAGCCACTAAATACGTGATGGCGATACTCATCGGCCATAGTAATAGCAATGGCACCAACATCCAGTCAAGAATCTCGCCGAATAGTGAGCGTTGAATGCGTTCTTTCGATTCACTTTCTAACGCCACGCTCGGGTCGAATCCGAGATCGAGACCGATCTCGGATTCGACTATATGATCCCGATCCGAGAGGGGTATGCTGGAAGCCTGCGCGGCCATGATTTGGTCGTCACGCATCTGAGGAAATTATTTTGTACTGGAGAAGGTAGCTGGCGGCGTTTGCGGGGCAGGCACCTCAGCAATTTTTTCGAGGCAATAACCCAATCCGCGCACAGTCGCAATCCGCACACCGCCGACTTCGATTTTTTTGCGTAACCGGTGTACGTAGACTTCAATGGCATTATTGCTGACTTCTTCACCCCACTCACACAAGTGATCGACCAACTGTTCCTTCGATACCAGACGACCGGTCCGTTGCAGCAACACTTCCAGTAATCCGATTTCTCGCGCGGATAAATCCAGCATCTGATCGCTGATATAGGCGATCCGGCCAACCTGATCGTAAGATAACGGACCATGTTTGATCACGGTCGGGCCACCGCCAGCACCTCTGCGCGTAAGCGCGCGCACGCGCGCTTCGAGTTCCGAGAGCGCAAATGGCTTGGCCATGTAATCATCGGCGCCCAGATCAAGCCCTTTGACGCGCTGTTCGATGGAGTCTGCTGCGGTTAATATCAGCACCGGCAAACGTGAGTTACGTGCGCGCAGGCGGCGTAGTACTTCCAGACCAGCCATTTTCGGCAGTCCTAAATCAAGGATCAACAGATCGAAATCTTGTGTCGATAATGCCGAGTCAGCTTCCATACCGTTCAGCACGCAGTCGGTCGCGTAACCGGATTGGCGTAATGAACGGGTGAGTCCGTCGGCTAAAACACTATCATCTTCAGCGAGTAAAATACGCATGGCTAAGTTTGCCTTTTGGATGTTCTATGATCGGGATATGGCGCTGGTTATGATTGTTTTCAGCAGCTATCGTCGTCGGCTTACATTCTGGGCTTTATTCGTCGGTTACATTCAGCGTCGGTCAGTGTTTTCGGTTGCGCGTTGCTAATAATACTTGTTACTTTATTGTTACTTTTGTCTCAAGCATAGTCTAGGGCGTTTCCGCCATAGCGGCAAGCGTTGTAACTATTTAAGACCATCGGTTACTGAGTGTATCTTTAGCGTGCACTTTATTCACAAATTAATCTGAGATTTGGGGTAAGTGGCTAATGGTGCGGCCGATTGAGGCGACGACCCGGCACTTTTGGTATAATAAAGAAGTTGTTCCTTTGAAATTTATTATTGCGATTATTCATGATCCGAGTGTTGATACTTTTCTTGACGTTTTTGCTGCCTATGCAAGTATTTGCAAGCGGTGTAGACGCGCATATTAAGTTCGCACTGGCGCAAGACAATCATGCATTGGTACAACATGAGCAGCTACAGCAACAATCGCAATTTCTTGATATCGCCGATGTGATGGCGTATCAAAAAAGCATGAGTGAAGATTGTTGCTCGTTCGGTGATGATGAAGATTCAGCTGAACTCAATTTGCATGCCGACCTGAGCGACGAACCAGTGCCAGCACTTGGCTTCAACTTCAGACCAAATTCATCTCCGTTAGCCGCGGCGCACGGCAATGACGGCATGCGTGAACCGCCTTTCTTACCCCTCATTTCTCCTCCACCTCGAGCATAAACACTGTTGGCTAACTGCGTTTTCGGTTAGTCAGCAATATGCGTTGGCCGAATTGTTATCGGCTTAATGCGTATATTTCACGCTCTATTTCTGTAAATCTTCATTTTTAGTTGTTCTGCGATCCTGCTTGTCGCTACACGTTCGCGCAGCCGCTAATGTACGCCACCTGGTTTCATCATCCGGTCGCATCAATTAGTGTTTAGCGCAATGGTGAGTTAAAGGTCGCAAGGGGCGCTACGTTGTTATTTGCATTGTCAATTAATTGCAAGATTTTCACCTGATGGCAGACTAGCTTACGTGGGTAACAACCGCTAAGCGAGGAAAGTCAGGAAGTTTTTAGCGAGTATGGCCCTTCAAGTGGCCCTATTTCACACTGATTTAAATCTCGGGAGTTAGCATGAAAAAAATGTTTATTGCGCTGATGGTCGTTGCGATGACGTTGTCAGTCGGCGTTTCATCGGTAGAAGCAAAACGTATGGGCGGCGGTGGTTCGTTTGGGAAAAAATCCCAAAGCATGAATCGTCAACAGGCCACGCCAGCACAAAATCAGGCAGCTGCTAAAGCCGCTCCACCTGCTGCGGCCGCAGCAGCAGTTGGTGGCGCAGCCAAGTCCAGCGCATGGAAAGGAATGCTGGGCGGCGCGTTGTTGGGCTTAGGTCTTGGTGCGTTGTTGTCGAGCATGGGTCTTGGCGGGGCGATGGCCAGTATGATCAGCACTATTTTAATGGTGGGCTTGTTAGCGGTGGCGGGTATGTTCATCTACCGCATGGTGCGTCGGAAAATGGATAGCAACAATGGCATGAAGCCAGCATTCTCCGGATCTGGCCCGATGAATAACGTTCGCAGCGCAAGCTTTACGCCGGAAATTGCGTCACGTATGTCAAATGTGGAACCAGCGCAAAAGACCACATTTGACTCAAACACATTTGATGCGCCAACCAGTACCGGTGCAACGACTGGCACTGCTTTTGGCGCTGCAAGCGCATCTTCAGCGGCGGGCAGCAATGCGATTGATGTACCGGCAGATTTCGATACAGCGGGTTTTGTGCGCCATTCAAAAACCAACTTTATCCGTTTGCAAGCGGCGTGGGATAAGGGTGATACCGATGATATCCGTGATTTCACTACACCTGAAATGTTTGCCGAATTGAAAATGCAATTACAGGAACGTGGTCAATCGGCCAACAAGACGGACGTGATCACGATTGATGCTGAATTCCTCGGCTTGGAAACCATTGGTAACGACTACATGGCTGGCGTCAAATTCTCGGGCATGATCAAGGACGATCCAACAGCACTGGCAGAGCCGTTCAATGAAATCTGGAATCTAACCAAGCCTATCAACGGCAATGGTGGATGGACTTTGGCTGGTATAGAGCAAGTGGCCTAAGTTATAAAACCTTTGATGGCGCTCACTTGACGGTGAACGCAGGTCTTGCTGAGCTGAAAATAAAAAACCGTCTGCGAGAAATTGCACGCGGTTTTTTATTATTTTTACCTGCTTGTATGATGGGAAAAGAGGTAATGCGTCAATGCGTGCCTCAAGCTTAAATGCTCTGGAAGAAACTCACCAATTCAGGCACGTCTGAATACGCTACGTTGAAGCGAAACCAAGGTTGCGCTGGTGCAGCTAGATGAAAAAAGTCTCCCGGCGCAAGCCAAATTCCTTTTTGTCGGGCAAGGTCGGCAATATCACGGGCCGATAAATCAGTATGTTCAAATTTTGCCCAAGAAAACATACCCCCGCGTGGTGTGGCAAATGGCGTCAATCCAGCTTCGATCAGTCGCGCATTGACGCGCGCTTGCGCATTTAACAAAGCGGCAGAAAGGTTCTCAACGTGACGACGGTGATGACCTTCAGTCAATGCGCTGTGTACCAACCGCTCGGTAATTTCCGAGTTAGTGAGTGTAAGTACCATTTTGGTATGGACCAATTGTCGCGCTAATTCACGCTGGCAGGCGATGTATCCCAGTCGAAGCGAAGGTGCGACTGTTTTGGAAAAGCTACCAACGTAGATCACCCGCTGCAAGCCATCAAGCGCGGCCAGCATCGGATCGTTTGGTTGGCCTAACTCCCGAAAAATATCGTCCTCGACCACCCAAAATCCGTTTCGCTCTGCCGCCTGCAAAACCCTCATGGCACAAGCGGGCGTATAGGAAGTGCCCGTTGGATTGTGCAACACACTGGTCGTGAAGTACAACACGGGTTTATGTGTCCTGGCTAATATCTCCAGTTGCTCGGTATTAACCCCGCTTGGTGTGCGCGGGATGCCGATCACGTTCACATCCGCCATCCTCAACATCGCGATTAAATTACAATAACTAGGATCGTCGACCAACACGGTATCACCGCGCTTGACCATAGTTCTGATAATCAGATCAAGCGCTTGCGTCGCGCCATGTGTCGTAAGGATGTGGTCAATCGGCACCTCAAGCGACCATTGTGCCAAAAATTGACTAATAGTCAGCCGTAGTGGCGCATAGCCGTAAGGATGACCGTAGCCAACTTGCTGCGCGCCAGGCGCTCGGATGATGCGCCGTTCGGCCTGATGCAGACCATCGTCGTCCAGCCATTTTCCCGGCAACCATCCGCATCCCGCTTTGATCGGAACACGCTCATCTGCAAACATTTCGGATAACAACCAGGCAGAATCGATCACCGGCTCAGGCGGATTAAAGGTGGGTATTGGTTGTGTCTGCGTGGATTGATAAGCGATGAAAAAGCCAGCGCCACGGCGCGCCGCCACCAAGCCGCGCGCTACAAGCCGTTCATAGGCTTCCACGACCGTTGACGTTCCAATGCCCTGATCAATACCGAATTGGCGTACGGATGGTAACTGTTCGCCTGAACGGAGCATGCCTTGGGCAATTAATTGCGCAAGATTCGTGGCAATCTGATCGACCAAACCGATGGGGGAAGCGCGGTCCAGCGATAACTGGATGGATTTGGCGCGTGCTTGTTTCATGACAATTCCTGGCGATTTTAGATAAAATTTCGACAACTAGTTCGACAATAATTGCGCAGTCCAAAGAGCGAGGCAGAAAAGGTATTAAAAAAGCAACCTAAAAAACACTTTGTCCGAGCAATACAGTTTTTCAACTAAAGCAAAAGTGTATCTAACAATACTGGGCGTGTCCCGTAATAATCAGTTATTAATATGAATGATTAACAATCCTACCTGAGGTGCGCGCAATGACAACTAACACCAGCCATGCTGATATGTCTGCTTTCTGGATGCCTTTCACTGCAAATCGCGACTTTAAAGAAGCGCCACGCCTGTTGGAATCGGCATCCGGTGTGTACTATAAAGATGTGAAAGGGCGCAAGATTTTGGACGGCACTGCCGGTTTGTGGTGTGTCCCGCTGGGACACGCGCAGCCAAAAATTGTCAAAGCGGTACAGGACATGGTTGCCAAACTGGACTTTGCGCCTACATTTCAGATGGGGCATCCGTCCGCTTTTGAGTTGGCCGACCGTTTGAAGCAATACACTAATAACCGCTACAGCAAAGTGTTCTTCACCAATTCCGGCTCCGAATCGGTTGATACTGCGTTGAAAATGGCAATTGCCTATCACCGTGCGCGTGGTGACGGTACGCGCACTCGCTTGATCGGCCGCGAGCGTGGCTATCACGGCGTTGGCTTCGGTGGTATCTCGGTCGGCGGCATTTCAGGTAATCGCAAATCCTTCGGGTCGCTGTTAGTGGGTGTCGACCATATGCCGCACACTCATAATCTTGAACAAAATGCTTACACCAAAGGAGAGCCGGAATGGGGCGGTCATCTGGCGGACGATCTTGAACGCATTGTGGCTTTGCATGACGCCTCAAATATCGCCGCCGTTATTGTTGAGCCGGTGGCTGGATCAACCGGCATTTTGGTCCCGCCAAAAGGCTATCTGAAACGCTTGCGTGAAATATGTACCAAGCACGGCATCCTGCTTATATTTGATGAGGTGATCACTGGTTTTGGTCGTCTCACGACGCCATTTGCGTTTGATTACTTTGGCGTTGAACCGGATCTGGTGACGACAGCAAAAGGTTTGACCAATGGCGTGGTACCGATGGGCGCAGTATTTGTAAAGCAACATATTTACGATGCGTTCATGGACGGCCCGACTGGAATCGAACTGTTCCATGGTTACACCTATTCTGGTCATCCGCTGGCCTGTGCCGCCGGACTGGCGTCTTTGGATATCTTTGAAAACGATGGCATTCTGGATCACGCAAAGAGCATCGCCAGCTATTGGGAAGATGCAGTGCATTCGTTGAAAGGCCTTCCGCACGTTGTTGACATCCGAACCATTGGTTTGATCGCAGGGATCGAACTCACCTCGATTGTGGGCAAGCCCGGCGCGCGCGCTTTTGATGCTTTCAAACAGGCGTTTGATGATGGCATTCTAATTCGCACCACAGGCGACATCATCGCGTTATCGCCACCGTTAGTATTCGAAAAAACGCATATCGATGAACTGATCGGCAAACTATCCGGTATTTTAAAAACCTTGGATTGAGCCAAAAATAAGAACTGGATTTGCACCAAGTTATGCCGACGTTTTTAATGCCACGCTCGGCAAACCAGTTGCACAAGTCGTTCTCGGTATCGCGTAGGAAGTCGTTGCAGCGATTGCTGCAGTCAGCACTACGTTTTTTCATGTCGCCGATAGCAGTCATGCAACCTCGGCCGAATGCCGCTAGTTGGGGTGTCAAGTTTGCATTTCAGAAAATGAAGTAATCTGGAATGCGAAAAAATAATTACGCAAAATAATGGCATGATTAATCTCATGCCATTATTTTTTATCGGCTTCGCTGAGGATTTTCTTGGATACGCGAAGATGGACGTGGTATTCGGTGCCGGTCACAATGCGATTTATACTGCTCGCGTTGCGTCGTCCGGAATGATTTTTGTGCCGTGCAAAGATGGCGTCAGCCACAATGAAATCGAGGATGCTAAACCAGAACATCTGAAAGCGGGTGCGAACGTCTTGCTGCACGCCATATTAAACAGCGCAATTCGTATCGCTGATTAATTAAGAATAGGCTGAATTAATCTGGTAATGAATTTTTGAGGAATAAGAAAATGCTATTGAAAATCGTTGTCGCGCGACTGAATCACGAGACGAATACGTTTTCTCCTATCACTACGCCGCTGGATGCTTTCGCGCCGCAATGGGATGAGGCGGCCTATCGTGATCAGAAAGGGGCACGTACCGCCATGGGTGCATTTCTGGATATTGCGGACGGGTTGGGCGCTACGATAGTGACACCAATCGCGGCCATGGCCAATCCAAGCGCGGCCGTCGCTGCAGATGCTTACACGCTGATGAATGACGCTATCTTGCGGGCCATCAGCGTGGGTTGCGATGCGATCATGCTGGATCTTCACGGCGCGATGGTAGCGGAAAACGCTGAAGATGGTGAAGGTTCGCTACTCCAAAAAATACGCGAGATAGCGCCTGATACCCCTCTGTGCGTCGCCCTTGATCTGCATGGCAACATTACACAAAAAATAATAGATAACGCGGATATTATTGTCAGCTTCAAGACCTATCCACACATCGACATGTACGAAGCTGGCGAGCATGCCGGTCGTTTGCTGGTTGATATGTTGCAACAAAAAAGTCATCCGGTAGTCGGGTGGTGTCAGTTGCCATTGCTGTCGGCCTCACTGACTAGCGACACATCGACCAGCGCGATGCAGCGTGCAGTGCAAGCCGCGATCGCTGCGGAATCTGAAACGGGTGTCTTGGCGGTATCGATCTTCGCCGGTTTTCCGTTGTCGGATTTCCGCGATGCAGGGATGTCGGTAGTAGTGGTGACCGACAACGATGTGGATCTTGCCAATCAGGTAGCAGAAAAAATTGCCCGTTCGATGTGGTGCGAGCGTGATGGTTTTGTGTATGACAGCAAGCCCTTAAAGCAGTCGCTGGCGAACGCAAAAGAGATGGCCGCAGGTGACGGTGCCGGACCAGTGTTATTGCTTGATCATAGCGATAATGTCATGTCTGGCGGCACGTGCAACACGCTCGATGTGCTTGAAGTCGCCATGGCCGAAGGTCTTACAGACATCGGTGTCGGACCAATCAGTGATCCAGAAGCGGTCTCAAAATTGGTCGCTGCGGGTATCGGCGCGACCGTCACCGTTACGCTAGGCAACAAGGTCGCCCTCACCAAACAAGGCATTACTAAAACACCGCTAACCTTGACTGGCCAAGTGTTAGCGATAACGGATGGACAATTTTCGGTAACCGGTCCTATCTATACTGGTTCCACCATACAAATGGGGAAAAGTGTCCTGTTCGATATTGGCGTGGCACAAATCGTTGTGACCGAAGAGCGGGTGGAACCTTACGACCTTGGCGTCTTTACTAGTATGGGCCTTGATCCAGTTAAAAAAACGTTCTTGTTGCTGAAATCGCGTATGTATTGTCGTCCGGTATTCGGACCGATTAGTAAAGGCTTGGAGGAGTGCGACTCCGATACTGGCGGTCCGACCAGTTCGAATTTTGCGTTATTTCCCATCAAGAATGTACGCCGCCCCATTTATCCGCTGGATATGGATACGCGTTGGCAGTGAACGCACTACATGGTGCAAAAGTCCTGAAGAGTGCCGAGTCAATGCTAGAAGAGTGATAAAGACAGTGACGGATGTCGGTAAAGCGAAGTAGCGACTTACTGAAAGGCGCATTCATCAATTCGCTTCATCGTCCCGGTTAATGCATCATTCACTATTTTGCGTGAATATTTTCTAGCATATCCCGCACCATTTGATCCAGACCAATTTCGGCATGCCAGTTCCAGTCGGTGCGTGCTTGCGTATCGTCCAGACTCTGCGGCCAACTGTCGGCGATATCTTGTCGATCATCCGGTTGATAAACGATCTCGAACTGCGGCAACTGTTGCCTGATGGCTTGCGCTAACTGCGCTGGGTTGAAGCTCAATCCAGCCACATTATAGGCCGACCGTATCCGCACTTGCGCTGCTGGTGCCTCCATCAGTTCGATAGTAGCCCGAATGGCATCGGGCATATAAATCATCGGCAAGGTGGTTTCCGGATAAAGAAAACATTGATATTGTTCAGCACGTTTGGCAGCATGAAAAATAGCGATTGCATAGTCAGTCGTGCCCCCGCCGGGAGGCGATTTGAAGCTGATGATACCCGGATAGCGGATGCTGCGGACATCAATATCGAACTTGCTGAAATAGTACTCGCACAGTCTTTCACCGGCTTGTTTACTGATGCCGTAAATGGTGGTTGGGTCCATGATCGTCATTTGCGGCGTATTGATGGCTGGCGTATTTGGCCCAAATGCGGCGATTGAGGATGGCCAAAATATCCGTAAAGGTTTACCGACCTGATTGCGTTCCCGCGCCAGTTCTAAAATGTTGAGTAAGCCATTGATATTTAATGTCCATGCTTTCAACGGTGCTTGCTCGCCGGTGACCGATAACATCGCGGCCAATTGGTAGACCTGTGTAATCTCATAACGGTTGATGACTTCTGCAAGCAGATTGCTATTGAGTACGTCGAGACGCTCGTAGCAAGCCGCGCCATACGAACTGGAAGGGCTGATATCGGCCGCGATGATATTGGCGGCACCATGTTTTTCTACGAGCGCATCCACTAACTCGCTGCCAATTTGACCGTTAGCACCAATGACCAGAATCTTTTCCATTTTGTTTTCCGTCTTAATGTTTCAAGAGGCCGAGCTCATGGCCGACTTGCGCAAATGCTGCTAATGCCAGATCGAGTTGTTGCGTGCTGTGGGCGGCCGACATTTGTACGCGCACCCGCGCCTGGCCCATTGGTACGACCGGATAGAAAAAGCCGGTAACCAGAATGCCCAATGCATACAAGCGTTGCGCAAATTGTTGGGCTATCGGCGCATCGAATAGCATCACCGGCACAATCGGATGCGTACCCGGTTTGATGGTGAAGCCCAACTGAGTGATTTCGCGCCGGAAATGCTCCGTGTTTGCCTGCAAACGATCACGTAACTCGGTCGAGTTTGAAAGCATATTTAATACCGTCAACGAGGTCCCTGCTATGGATGGTGCCAACGTGTTGGAAAACAAATAGGGGCGAGATTTTTGCCGCAATGTTTCAATCACTTCACGCCGTGCAGCGGTAAAACCACCCATTGCACCGCCGAGTGCTTTACCGAGCGTTCCGGTGATGATATCTATCCGACCCATCACATGATGATGCTCGTGCGTACCGCGTCCGGTCGAACCCATGAAGCCCGACGCGTGGCATTCATCGATCATCACCAGTGCGCCGTATTTGTCAGCCAGATCGCAGATTTTGTCGAGCTGTGCAATCGTGCCATCCATCGAAAATACACCGTCAGTGACAATGACCTTATGACGCTTGTCGCCAGCCGCCTGCAACTGAATTTCGAGATCGGTCATGTCGTTATGGGTGTACCGAAAACGCGCGGCCTTGCACAGACGAATGCCATCAATGATTGATGCGTGATTCAGTGTGTCGGAGATGATCGCGTCTTGCTCGTCAAATAATGGCTCGAACAAGCCGCCGTTGGCATCAAATGCCGCCGCGTACAAGATCGTGTCTTCCATCCCGAGGAATCTAGACAAGGCTTGCTCCAATTGCTTGTGCACGGTTTGCGTGCCGCAAATAAAGCGTACCGAGGATAAACCGTAACCATATTGCTTGGTGGCATCAATCGACGCCTGAACCAATTTTTCTTCGCCGGAGAGGCCGAGATAATTGTTCGCACAAAGATTGATTAGAGTGCGGCCGTCGTCACAGACAACTTCGGCGCCCTGACGCGAATTGATAACGCGTTCCGGCTTATAAAGTCCTTGCTCGCGCAGAGCGTTCAGGTTGGTGTCGAGACTGGCGAAGAAGCTTGCTTTTGAGGATGTCGGCGTCATTTCAATTCCTTGTCGTTTTTTATGCAGACGGTTTTAATACCCACGGTTTTAATGTTCACTATCTATCTTAAAACTTGTACGGCGATCGTGTGCATTTTCGTATTGTGAGCGGTTGCCCAAGGCCAAATGACGGCCCCATTTATCGTTTTGAGTCTTATGT
This sequence comes from Glaciimonas sp. Gout2, assembly GCF_035018905.1. NCBI lineage: Bacteria > Pseudomonadati > Pseudomonadota > Betaproteobacteria > Burkholderiales > Oxalobacteraceae > Glaciimonas > Glaciimonas sp. Gout2. The sequence continues at coordinate 56,330 of NZ_JASJXA010000010.1, forward strand.
CTTTTGTCAATTTTGTAACCATAAATGTGGCTGTAAAATCCGGTAGCGGAACGCTTTAGCAAACGGCGTCGGCCTACGCTTAACACCTAGTGGGGTATTGGGATCTATTTGATCTATTATCGACTGTTGCATCTGTTACTATGAAGTTCAATATAAAGATATGAATCCACTATATCGAACAAATATTCAATATAGTGGATATTAACGACTGCCATTAAACATAGCAAGTAAATTTATGCATTCACCTATTGCTCACAACACACCACCCGAAGTCGGCGCGACGCTTCAACGGCTACGGCTTAAGCGCGGTCTGACGCTTGACGATTTGTCGCGTGCGGCCGGCGTGTCTAAATCCATGCTGTCGCAAATTGAACGTGAAAAAGCGAATCCGACCATAGCGGTGACATGGCGATTGGCCAACGCTTTAGGTATTGGTATAGAAGAATTGCTCGCTACCGAAACGTCGGAACGGGAAGCTATTCACATCATGGAACCGCACGAAACGCCTACTTTGCCTGGTCTTCACGCTGGTTACGTCCTGCGCATTCTCGGGCCGATGGAATTGGCCGGCAAATATGAATGGTACGAATTGACGTTGGCACCGGAAGGGGCATTAGTTTCCACACCGCACGATCCTGGCACGATGGAGCATTTAACGTTGTTGAATGGTGGTGTCGAGGTCGTCGTGGATGGCGTGAAGAAAAAGCTGAAAATTGGTGGCACTGCACGCTACCCCGCCGACAAAAATCATGTGATACGTAACACAGGAAAAACCGAGGCGAGAGCTCTATTGGTAGTGATTCACCGATAAATCCAGAGGGCTTACGCAAATCGCCCAAGCGGCGTTTTGCTCTCCTGGCCGCGTTTTGCTTTCCTTGCCGCTGCTAGCCCCGGTACTGGCGTACTGTCTGCGTCGGCAGGGTTGGCAAGCCCGTTGCTAGGACGGTTAGTTTGTATCCTCTTGCATCAAGATTTCAACCAAAATTCCACACGGGTTTACAATGCGGGTAAAGAAAGTGGTTGCAGCTGGTTTGCAACATTATCTAACTTTAAGTTTACAACGCTTGCAATTCGCACTGTTTTTTTATACAGTACTGTTTATTAATACAGTCTTACACCCCTTTTGCCGAAAGAAAATCCATGGACGATAAAAAATCCGCAGCAAATCCTGATAAAAGCAAGGCACTTGCCGCAGCATTGGCACAAATCGAAAAGCAATTCGGCAAGGGTTCGATCATGCGCATGGAAGATGGTGCCGTGGTCGAAGAGGTCCAGGTCGTTTCCACTGGTTCATTAGGTCTTGATATTGCGCTAGGCGTTGGCGGATTGCCGCGCGGTCGTGTGGTCGAAATCTATGGCCCTGAATCATCCGGTAAAACCACGCTGACCCTGCAAACCATTGCTGAAATGCAAAAGCTGGGCGGCACCTGTGCGTTTATTGATGCAGAACATGCGCTTGACGTCGGTTACGCTCAAAAGCTTGGGATCAATCTGGCAGACCTGCTGATTTCACAACCGGATACTGGTGAACAGGCGCTTGAAATTACCGATGCGCTGGTCCGTTCCGGCGGTGTAGATCTGATTGTTATCGATTCCGTTGCCGCATTGACGCCACGCGCCGAAATCGAAGGCGACATGGGCGATTCCTTGCCGGGCTTGCAAGCGCGTCTGATGTCACAAGCATTGCGTAAATTGACTGGCAGCATTAATCGCACGAATACACTGGTGATTTTTATTAACCAGATTCGGATGAAGATTGGTGTCATGTTTGGTAATCCGGAAACAACAACCGGCGGTAACGCACTGAAGTTTTACGCTTCGGTCCGCCTGGATATTCGTCGTACTGGCTCAATTAAATCAGGCGACGAAGTGATCGGTAACGAAACACGCGTAAAAGTTGTGAAGAACAAAATCGCACCACCGTTTAAGGAAGCGCATTTCGACATTCTGTACGGTACAGGTACTTCGCGTGAAGGCGAAATTCTGGATCTTGGATCGGATGCCAAAATCGTTGAAAAATCAGGTGCCTGGTACAGTTATAACGGCGAGCGTATTGGTCAAGGTAAAGACAACGCCCGTAACTACCTGAAAGAGCGCCCAGAACTGGCACGTGAAATCGAAAACAAAGTACGTGCATCACTAGGCGTACCATTACTAGAGGGCGCAGTGTCGACAGAAACCGACAAAGCCGCTGAGAAAGCAGCAAAAGCCGCTGAAAAAGCAGCAGCCAAAGAAGCTGCAGCGTTAGCCGCAAAAGTAGAGTAATCAAAGAAAAGTGAATCGGTCGGGTGGCGCATGGCTCCTCGTCCGATTTTTATTTTGTTCTTGATGAGTGCAAAATAAGCGTGATGAGTGTTAAGTGAGGTTATAGCTTTCTCCTGACTCCTTATGTGCTTTTAAGATTGCGTTTTAAATAAGGTTGCGACGCTGCAAACTTAATGTGCTGTCGTAAAAGCGAACCCAACGTTTTGTAACGTTTTGTTTTTGGGAAATATTTTTTAATAAGGCGGGCTGTGTTACATGACCCGCATCCAGTAATGGCAAAACCAACAGTCAGTCTGAAGGGCAGGGCGCTTCGTTACTTATCGATGCGTGAGCATAGCCGTATCGAGTTAAAGCGTAAGTTATCGCGTTATGTCGAAGAGGGCGATGACATAGAGGTTTTGCTCGATTGGCTTGAGGAGTCTAAATTTTTATCTCAAGAACGCTTCTCCGAATCTCTTATTAATCGGCGCTCTGGACGTTATGGCAATAGCCGCATCGTGATGGAATTAAAAAGTCACGGTATCGCCGCCGATGCGATTAGTGCGGTTAAATCACAGCTTGCAGAAGGCGAATTTGCCCGCGCCCGCGAAGTGTGGGTGAGGAAATTTGGGCGTCAACCGCTTAATGCTATCGAACGCGGCAAACAGATGCGGTTTTTATTGCAGCGCGGATTTTCTCATCGGGCGGTGCAAGCTGCGATTAACAGCGTTGGTGATGACGATGCGTTCGAGCCCGTTGAATCTGATGACGATGGGATTGTTTAGGGCGGACATCAACATATTATTGCCACCGGTTCGGTCCTAATTTGGGCCTTAACCTAATTTGGTTCTTATGATGCCGAAGACGTCTGATGCGTCTAATAGAGTGGATTTTCGACGATCCTCGTACAATCCTTGTACATGCCTGTACATCCTCGCACATTCTTTCATATACGTGATTTAAACAGCTTAAATCGCCCATACGCGGGCGGCCATGCAAATTTACCGTAACTAGGTCATACTGTGAGATTGTTGCAACGCACACAAACTCACCTATTCACTACATCTGTGCTACACTTTTGTGGTTTTTTGCAAACCGCAGGAGCGGCAGCTACTATAGAAACTGTAGTAGCGATAAGCAAAGCAGACCAAAAAAATGTCCCTATTACCTCCTACTTCTCGCAGGGCGCTGACACATACGCGCACCATACAAGTCGACGCGTTTATTCGTGACGATGGCTTATGGGAGTTGGACGCGCACATTACCGATATTAAAGCCAGTGATCTTGAGTTGCCGCACGGAATTTTGCCAGCCGGCGAGGCTGTGCACGATTTATGGCTGCGTTTAACGCTAGACAATCTCTACACCATTACCGAGGTCGCGGTGCATTCTGAGGCCATGCCTTATCCCGGACATTGCAATACCGTCTCCCCTGCCTACAATCAATTAGTTGGCCTGAATCTGTTAAAAGGATTTCGCTATACGTTGAAAGAGCGTGTCGGTGGTGCGCTGGCTTGCACTCATCTGACTGAGCTTGCTCAAATATTGCCGACTGTTGCGCTTCAAGCGTTTTCTGGTGAAACGAGTGTTGGCAGCACGGCACCGACACGGTTGAGTACAGGAGACAAAAAACCATTTCAGGTAGGAAGTTGCTACGCGCTGCGGAGGGATGGAGCGGTTGTCGCGCAATTTTATCCAAAGTGGGCGTCCGCGCGGCCAGAAATTCCTGAGACACAATCCAACATGCCAGTTAGTAAGCCCCCGGACATACAGTCCGAACCCCGTTAGTGTCGTTAATGATTTTGTTGTAATTTAATTCTTAGTGCATTTATCTAGTCCAACCAGCAAGTTAATTTAAATCAGCGTCAGAAGGGAAGCTCGCATGAAAATCCATGAGTATCAGGGCAAAGAAATTCTCCGTAAATTTGGGGTAACAACACCGCGCGGTATTCCGTGCCTGAGCGTCGATGAGGCAGTTAAAGCTGCTGAAACTCTCGGCGGTTCGGTATGGGTCGTGAAGGCACAAATTCATGCAGGTGGTCGCGGTAAAGGCGGCGGCGTGAAAGTGGCTAAATCGCTTGAACAAGTTCGCGAATACGCTAATGAAATCCTGGGCATGCAGCTGATCACGCATCAAACTGGCCCAGAAGGTCAAAAAGTGCGTCGTTTGTTGATCGAAGAGGGCGCAGACATCAAGCAAGAACTATACGTCAGTATGGTAACTGACCGTGTTAGTCAACGCGTGGTGCTGATGGCATCGAGCGAAGGCGGCATGGACATTGAAGAAGTTGCTGAAAGTCATCCGGAAAAAATTCATCAGGTCGTCATTGATCCATCGACAGGACTCACTGACGCAGAAGCGGACAGTATTTCCGCAAAAATCGGCGTACCAGCGGGTTCTATTGCTGACGCTCGGGTACAACTGCAAGGTCTATACAAAGCTTATTGGGATACCGATTGCTCATTGGCCGAAATCAACCCGCTGATCGTCACTGGCTCTGGCAAAATTATTGCTTTGGACGCGAAGTTTAACTTTGATCCTAACGCTTTGTATCGCCAACCTGAAATCGTTGCTTATCGCGATCTGGACGAAGAAGACCCAGCAGAAGTCGAAGCATCGAAATTTGATCTGGCATACATCTCACTCGACGGTAACATCGGTTGCCTGGTAAATGGCGCTGGTCTGGCGATGGCCACGATGGACACGATCAAATTGTTCGGCGGCGAGCCAGCGAACTTCCTTGATGTAGGCGGTGGTGCTACAGCAGAAAAAGTGACTGAAGCATTTAAGATCATGCTGAAGAATCCAAGTTTGAAGGCAATTCTGGTCAATATTTTCGGCGGTATCATGCGTTGTGACGTGATCGCTGAAGGCGTGATCGCTGCATCGAAGGCGGTTTCATTGAGCGTGCCACTTGTCGTGCGCATGAAGGGTACCAACGAAGAAATCGGCAAAAAATTGCTGGCGGAATCGGGCTTGCCTATCATTGCTGCCGACAGCATGGAAGAAGCGGCGCAGAAAGTTGTTGCTGCAGCTAACGGTCAATAATCGCATTGGTTTTAGCGATCTGAGAATTTAGCGACGATCAATTTGCACTTACGTTGACGAATTGATTCACGCTCAAAAATAAGGCAAGGAACAAACATGTCGATCCTGATTAACAAAGATACAAAAGTCGTCACCCAAGGTATCACTGGCAAAACCGGTCAATACCACACGCGCGGTTGCCGTGATTATGCAAATGGCAAAGAAGCTTTTGTCGCTGGCGTGAACCCTAAAAGAGCCGGTGAAGATTTCGAAGGCATTCCTATTTTCGCTAACGTCGCAGAAGCCAAGGCCGCTACCGGCGCTAACGTTTCAGTGATTTATGTGCCGCCAGCAGGCGCGGCAGCAGCGATTTGGGAAGCGGTTGAAGCAGAACTGGATCTGGCGATCTGTATCACGGAAGGTATTCCTGTCCGCGATATGCTGGCATTGAAAGACCGTATGGCTAAATCCGGTAGCAAGACTTTGCTTCTAGGACCAAATTGCCCAGGTCTGATCACGCCGGACGAAATCAAAATTGGTATCATGCCAGGCCATATTCACAAGCGAGGCCGTATCGGTGTGGTATCGCGTTCGGGTACATTGACGTATGAAGCAGTCGGTCAGTTGACCGCGCTGGGTCTGGGTCAATCATCGGCAGTTGGTATCGGCGGCGATCCAATCAACGGCCTGAAACATATCGATATCATGAAGATGTTCAATGACGATCCTGATACCGATGCGGTCATCATGATCGGTGAAATCGGCGGTCCTGATGAGGCTAATGCAGCTTACTGGATCAAAGACAACATGAAAAAGCCGGTCGTTAACTTTATCGCTGGCGTTACAGCGCCTCCGGGCAAACGTATGGGTCATGCCGGTGCGTTGATTTCTGGCGGTGCTGATACAGCACAAGCAAAACTCGACATCATGGAAGCTTGCGGTATCAAAACCACTAAGAATCCGTCTGAGATGGCGCGTTTGTTGATGGCGATGTTGTAATCCGGCTACTTGCCTGATTGTAATTGAATGAATAAAAAGGAGCTTCGGCTCCTTTTTTGTGGCCAGTCGTTAACCGTTTAGTGCTGATTTTGTTATGTCGGCTATTTTCTACGCTACCGAAAATCGCAAGTTTTATGTTGCTTCCCTCAGCAATGACATGGCTACGAGGCTTTTTCAGAGTGGGCCTTCGAGGACTTTGGATGGATGAGATGCCAGACGATTTCGTTATCTACATGGACTGCGATGATTCACTACACAATAGATAAGTTAAGATTTCTCTTGGGAGTTAAGGTGTTTGAACGGCTTCGCCAAACAACCATGTACGTCATCAAGAAATATCTAGTTTTTCGCCTTTTTTTATGTTGCTGTCGTTCTATTAACCAACGAAAATACATTTAGATCAGCATTTGCCTGATATCTATACTCTTTTGATCGCTACTGAAAATGTCCATTCCTTTACGATTTGATTTTTTTGCCAAGACCGATGTTGGCATGGTGCGACCAGAAAATGAGGATGCTATTGCGATAAGCGAGGTTTTGCAACTGGCTATTTTGGCGGATGGGATGGGCGGCTATAACGCGGGCGAAGTGGCAAGTGGCATCGCCACGGTGACAATTCAGCATGCGGTAGAGCGGCATCAACGTGAAAACCAATATAGTCATCCAGATGATCAACCAGCGGTTAGGCGTCTGTGTTTAATTCAGGCTGTTCGAAAGGCCAACAGCACAATTATCGAGACTGCCCGCCAACATCCTGAATATCGCGGAATGGGGACGACGGTGGTGCTGGCGTGGTTTCAGGGTGATTGCGTGAGCATTGCACATGTTGGTGATTCACGCGCCTATGTGTTGCGCAATGGCGAGTTGGCGCAATTAACGCGAGATCATTCTCTGGTACAAGAGCAAATTTCTGCAGGGCTTTTAACGCAAGAACAAGCAGCATTCGCCATGAATCGTAATGTGATTACGCGCGCAGTAGGTGTAGAGCATCAACTGGTAGTCGACGTGCAAGAGCAAGCGGTGGAGGTCGGCGATCTTTTTTTGTTGTGTTCTGACGGCTTATCAGACCGCCTTTCACCACTGCAAATTAAAAACATTATCAACGCCACAAGCGATGATTCGAAAGCAGCATGTGAACTCCTGATAAAAGCCGCTAATGAAGGCGGTGGGCAAGATAATATTTCTGTAGTGTTAATAAAAGTTGTTAGTAATGATGCCCAGAATGACTCCCAATGCAGTGCCGCAGAGCAATTAAAGCCGAGTCATTAACACCTATGGATACCCATTGTGATTCACTCACAAAGCGCTGGGACCCGAGCGCTCATAATTGCACTTGTAGCATCAACGTTTTTAATTTTCTCAACAGGGAAAAACGAGTAGAAATTGATATCAATCCTGAGAAAATGTATTTAAAATAATATTTCTCCAGTTGTCCACATAAAACGAGAGAGATAGGAATGGCGAAGATTGTATTAACCGAAGGGGACAATGTCGTTCAGGAAATGGTCCTCCATAAGGAGCGCACTACCATCGGTCGGCGCCCTCACAATGACCTGGTGATCGACAGCCCCGCTGTTAGCGGTGAACATGCTGTCATCATCACTATCTATAATGATTCGTTTTTGGAAGACCTGAGCAGCACTAACGGCACGCAAGTCAACGGGCATGCCGTTACAAAACATTTTTTACAGCACAACGACGTCATACAGATGGCGAAGTACAAACTGGTGTATCTCGTCGACGCGGTTGAGGATATCAGCGAGGACCACCATCTGAAGATGTTTCCGTCGCTGCGTCCTGATGCGATCGTTACCGTGATTGACGGCCCCGGTGCTGGCAAGAAACTGGCGTTGGTGAAAGTACTGACGACAATTGGCCGTCCTGGTGTTCAAGTTGCCATTGTGGCGCGTAGAGCGCACGGTTATGAGCTAACGCACGTTGAGGGAAATACCTACACGCGTGTCAACGGTGCACCGCTGAAGGTGGGGGCATGGTCGCTATCAGATGGGGATGTAATTGATATTGCAGGAATGACTATGCAGTTTTCCTGGAAACCTCGGAATGGATATCAAAAAATCAATACTGCCGGTAAGCGGTGATTATCTGATCGCGACGCTTAATGCTGCGCGCTCCAGAGATACCCGGACCAAAGCGTCATAAAGCCATAGATATTAATTGACCAAACGTTAAAAAAACTGAAACGCATGGCGTCTTTAGCGGATAACGATTTGGTTTTCTTATTTTTGGGCTGACGAAGGGAGAATGACTTTGCATTCGGTCAGGATGTCCTTACCGAACAAATGAGTAAGTAGCATCTCTTGAGGCAAATGAATCGCCAGCCATTTTTTGGTTGGCGATTTAGATTCAGAGATTAGATGCTAAACGTTAAACAAGAAGTTCAAAACGTCGCCATCTTTCACTACATACTCTTTACCTTCAGCGCGCATCTTGCCAGCTTCCTTAGCGCCAGCCTCACCCTTATACGTAATGAAATCATCGTAAGCGATTGTTTGTGCGCGAATGAAACCGCGTTCGAAGTCAGTATGAATAACGCCTGCTGCTTGGGGCCCGGTATCACCGACGTGGATGGTCCAGGCGCGGACTTCTTTCACGCCCGCAGTGAAATAGGTTTGCAGACCGAGCAACTTAAATGCAGCACGAATCAGACGATCCAGACCCGGCTCTTCCATGCCCATGTCTGCCAGAAACTCGTGTTTGTCGGCTTCATCGAGGTCTGAAATTTCAGATTCAATTGATGCGCAAATTGGTACCATCGGTGCGTTTTGCGACGCGGCGTACGCGGTTAATTGATCGAGCAATGGATTGTTTGTGAAGCCGGTATCTGAAACATTGGCAACATACATCGCGGGCTTTGCCGTAATCAAACAAAGTGGCTTGATCAGCGCCATTTCTTCTTCATCAAGGCCACAAGCGCGTACTGGCTTGGCCTGGTTCAATTCCGGCATCAAACGTTCTAATACTGCGACTAGCTTGGCTGCATCCTTGTCGCCGGATCGGGCCTTTTTGTTTTCGCGATGAATCGCTTTCTCGACCGTTCCCATGTCGGCTAGCGCTAATTCGGTCTGGATAACTTCGATATCGTCTAGCGGGCTGACTTTGCCAGCAACGTGGATGACATTGTCATCTTCAAAGCAGCGTACTACATTGACGATGGCGTCTGTTTCGCGGATATGGGCTAGAAACTGATTACCAAGGCCTTCGCCTTTGGAAGCGCCGGCTACCAGACCAGCGATGTCCACAAACTCAACCGTCGCAGGCAGAATCCGCTCTGGCTTGACAATTTCGGCTAGCGACGTCAAGCGCGGGTCTGGTACTTCCACCATGCCGACATTCGGTTCGATAGTGCAGAATGGATAATTTTCTGCTGGAATGCCTGCTTTAGTCAGTGCATTAAACAGGGTAGATTTGCCAACGTTAGGTAGGCCGACGATGCCGCACTTGAGACTCATGAAAATCTTTCTAGATCAATAGGTTACACAGGAACAGTTACAGATGAAGCGGTCCGGCGCAGTGTCAGGTTAAATGCGCGTCGGCGATTCGAAGTGCCAATAAGCCAGGACGCGTAACGAAGATTCACAACGAGGATGCACAACAGACTTGCAACAGTACCAACAAACTTGGGTGACGTTCACCAATTTTATCGAGACTTTGTTCAAAAAGATGCCTATTGTAACTCTCTCGGAAGGTCTTCTGCCAACGGCGCTGACCTAAAACGGCTGGATATCTGCGAGATCCTGCTTTACATCGGTTTTGTGTGCAAATAGCGCGACTTTCACGCAACATAGGCGCGGTGTAAAGGTTTTCAGATGCATTTTGTCGGTGAACAGGTACGTTCGGCTGAATTGCTGTAAATAGTCTTGCGTGCGTTGCAATCAGAACCACCCGCACCTGGAGTAAAAATGCGTAGTCATGAGCGGACCATTTCTTGTCGATTCGGCGATGATGTGTCACTCACTATCATGAGCTTATATAAAGTTGTGATTTGCCGCGCCTGAATATCAGAAGTAGAAGAGGGTGCGCCGTTCCGGTGCTAGGGAACGGCGCTTGCTTTTTTATGTTTGATCAGAACTTAAAATATTTTAGCGACGCCGAGCTGGAATGTATTGGCTTTATTTCCACTCGCGAACTGACCGCTATAATTTGCAAAGGCAGTTGTATCGGCTGCCAGTTTGATGTTCGCACCCAGATCAAGATGGGTTGTGTTTGCCGCGCTTTGATACCCTGGCATCCCAAAACTGCCACCCATTCCGACCACATGCGCACGGACATCATCCGGCGTATTTTTCAATTCTCTGTCCCACGCTAGTTTGGCAAATGGTTGGATCGTAAAGCCCCACATAGTTTGATTGGAGGTTAATTGCAGCCCAACGCTGGATACTAGCGATGTACGTGTTTGCGCGTCAAAGTGCATGGCTGTGCTGTCGTTACCCAGTTCATCATATGCATCGACCTTTATCTGTTGCCAGGTCAAATTAACCAGAGGACTCAATACGGCGGCGCCTAGTGTGAAGTCATATTGAGCGCCTAAGCGCAGAAGTACTTGATCACCTGAAGTCTTACCGTTTTCGTTACGTAAAGCCTGACCCAGCAAGATACTTCGGGTGACATTGTTATAGTCAAGCAAACCGGCTAAGCCGATAGCATTGACAGCCCATGCGCCATCACGGTATTGGGTATAGGCTGAGATCATGGTTTGATCCAGCTTGAAGTGTCCGGTATTGCTGCCAAAATTTTCTTTATTTTGACCGTAACCAAACGCGGTTCCAATCATCCACTGCCGATTAATCGCGTAATCAATTCCCACTGTGGCACTCGTGGCGGAACCATCCAGGCCCTGCATATTATCGGTTCTGCTGTAGTTACGCTGGGTATTGCCAACTACCGCGTAGGCTTCTGGCTTGCCTACGTTTGCTGGTGCCAGGCCGAATAAACGCAAACGATTATCGATGGCGAGCGTTTGGGCTTGTGTGCCGACTAACGGCGCTGAAGCCAGCATACTAATCTGCGTTGGTGCTAACAATACCGACTGCGCATATTGGGCGAGGATTGCCTGGGCTGCGCCGCTGGGATGCACGCTATCGGCGAATAGGTAGGTCATATTTGCGTTCGGCTCTACTAAGGTAGCTGCCGTGCAAGTGCCAGAATCGGGTGTTGTACATGCCGCTGATATGACATTTTTAAAACCGTATAGCGTCGGATTGCGGATTACTTCATCCAGCAGACTGAAGACATCTAATGCAACAATATTGCCGCCTAACTTGTTCAGACTTTGATTCAAGGTTTGATTAAATGTGTAGGTCGAAGCCGTCCATAATTGCTGTAATCCGAGTTGAGCCGCCAGTGGCGTATTTCCGATATCGGGCAAATTCAATACCATTACTTTTCCTGCGCCAGCGTGTTGCAACGCGCCCACCAATCCTGCAACGTTAACGGCTTCACCCGCGACTAGTCCGACGATCGTTTGTGCGGTGGCTGCTTGCACCGCAGGATCTGGGTCTCCTAGTCCCGCCTGATTCAGGGTTGTATAAGCAAAAACGTCGTTGGAGCCCGCCCATACGGTGTAAAGGGCATTTTTATCCACTTTAGGGTGGCTGGCTAAATAACCATTCACCTGATCGGTGATAGAGGGAGTCAAGTATCCACTCGCCGGATCCAAAGAGGCCTGGCTTGTTTGCGCGCCGCCAACAGCGTAATTTGTTCCGCTCAACGGTACCACGCCATTCGGCGTCAGCACATAAGCTGGGTCGGCAGTCAGGCCATTTTTATGTGCCAGTAATTGCGTCCAGATCAAATCAGGATTGGTCGTAAAAGATGGCTGTTGACCGACACCGGTATAAAAGCCGCTATCCATTAAGGAATCGCCAAAAAAAACCATTTGTGAAAAATTCGAGGCAGACGCGACGGGCGCTATGCACAGGCCTATCCCAATACTGGCGCTGATAGCGAGAGTCCACCCAGTTCTGCGAGCTTGGCATTCCGGGCGCAGAGAAAGTAGTGTTGAAAAAAAAGAAGCGCGACGTGAGAGTGCAAACGGGAGCAGTGCCAAAGAAATTCTCCTAAGATAATTGATGTATTTTGTGTCTGCAGTGATAGGGGCAATCCGTATTTTTTTGGGTAGTTCGGACTACATTTCGATTGCTCTTGTTTTCCGGCTGAGACTGTAAGCAATCATCTATTTTTTTACCGAATACTTCTGAAAATAAAACAGGCGCAGAAAAAACATTATTTCCTCCTAATCTGGTGTTGCGCGCAGTGAGAACATCACTGTTCATTTAGGCACAACGGCCATTAATACAGTGTGAAGCGGCTAATGCGCTCGGCAAGTATGCATAACCATTTTCAAACAACGGTAGAAATGTTGTTATTTTTTCTATTTTGATTATCTCATCATGCCAAGAAAATACATTGATAATTCTACGAATCTCTACATTTCCTGATATTTGGATTGGTTGGCGAAGGTCGAATCGTGCCCCTTTTTTAGTTCGAAACTGTGGATGTAGGTTTTTTGGGCTGTTGGACAATAAAAGTCCGTAGGACACGGGCATTGGACACCATTTTTATAGCAAAGGGCGAGCGGTGATGGAGGTTGGGGAGAAAACGCGCTTCGAACGAGAGTTGCTCGAAGCGCAGAACGTTAGAAGCGTCTTTATTCCATCCTGATAGCGTTAATTGTCATAAGCCTAGATGTGATTGCCCTAGCTTACGCATATTGGCTTCCTTATCTCAGCTAGAACATCGCATTCACTATGATGGCCTCACAAAAAGGAGGCTTCACAACGCATTAACGATAATGATGAGGTCTGTGGTGGTGTTGAGAGTAATGATGATGGTGATGGTGGCGCATCATTGGACGGTGATCTTGTGCTTGCGCGAACGGAATACATCCCAGGACAAGTGCCACAAGGCAAAGTAGCTTTTTCATTTTCACTCCTTCTAGTGGTTGAAGTGTTAACCGCATGGGCAGCGGTACAATATCAAAACGCTATCAAATTGAATTGGTTGACAATGTTTTTATATTAAATGCGTCTTAAAATGGGTCGATTAGCGTCCAAATGAAGCTGAATTTCTCTCTTGATCTAATGGCGCAACGCATCAGCGGAGCTTATTTGGCGGTATGCAATAGCATGGTTGCTTCAGAAAATTTGCCGTCGCACAGCATTGGGATGACTTTTAGGCTTTCTGCGATGGCCTCATCAAGGAGTGGTTGTTCTTCTTTACGTGGTCGATGCAAGACAAAGTCAGCCACAGCCTGTTGTAAATTTAAGGTGCGCGGGTGTCCGATGCCGATGCGCAAGCGCCAGTAGTCTTGCGTTCCGAGTGCAGCGGTAATATCTTTTAGGCCATTGTGACCACCGGATGAACCGCCTTTTTTTAGTTTGGCGATGCCTGGTAACAAATCCAGTTCGTCATGTACCACTAAAACTTCCTCAGGAGAAATTTTATAAAAGCGCGCTAATGCGCCGACGGATTGGCCGGAACGATTCATGAAGGTTTGCGGTTCAAGAAGCCATACTTCTTGCGCATTAATTCTTGTTTTTACCATGAGTGCTTTGAAATCAGCTTTGCGCTGAAGGCTGCAGCCGAGATCTTGCGCCAGATTGTCGACTAGCCAGAAGCCGGCGTTATGGCGTGTTTGCTCGTATTCCGGGCCGGGATTACCGAGGCCAACGATGAGGCGAATAGACATGAGATTCCGAATAAAGCGTGCGGTGGATTTGAGGCGATATAAACGCGAATGGCATTTTGCTTACATCCCATTAGGCAGCTTTACGCTCTTGTATCGATTTTAGGGGTAAATACCCAACTGTTGCAATCTGGTTAGTTCACCGTCAATGTTACGACTATCGTGATTGGGATCGTCCGATAGCTGGTTAGGGATCGTGGATTAGTTGGGTATAAGGATGGTAATAAAAAAAACCCGCCACAAGGGGCGGGTTCTCTCGTCACAAAACATGCTGACTAATTACATTATTTTTTTTCTGCAGCAGGAGCAGCAGCGGCAACAACGGAAGCAGGTACTTCAGCTTCAACCTTACCAGCTGGAATCGCAGCAGTTGCGATTGTCAGATTTTCCTGGCTGACAACTGTCACGCCATTAGGCAACTTCAGGTCGACCAAGTGAATCGAGTGACCCACATCCAGAGCGGACAGATCAACTTCGACGAACTCTGGCAAGTCTTTAGGCAAGCAAGAAATGTCCAGGTCAGTGATAACGTGGCTGATGATACCAGCCGACAATTTCACTGCTGGCGAAACGTCTGCGTTGATGAAATGCAGTGGGACTTTAACGTGGATCGCGTGTGTCGCGTCTACGCGTTGGAAATCTGCGTGCAAGACTAACTGTTTGTATGCGTGGACTTGGAAGTCGCGCAACAACACTTTTTGCACAGCGCCGTCGATTTCCAGATCAAGGATCGAAGAGTGGAATGCTTCTTTCTTCAGCGCGTGGTAAAGCGCGTTGTGATCGAGCGACAGGTTAACTGGCGCGTCAGAACCACCGTATACGATTCCTGGTGTTTGGCCAGCAATGCGCAGGCGGCGGCTCGCTCCGGTACCCAGCTCTTTGCGAACAAATGCGATAACTTTCATTTTGAAACTCCATGTTTGCAAGATTTGCATCTTGCGGTAAAAATCTCCCGCGACCAGGGGATTTAAGTACACCACCGAAAGGGACAATCCCAGTTCGGGGGGTATAAATTCTTAAAAAATATTACGATTCAGCAAATAGCGACATGACTGAGTCGCCTCTGCTAATGCGCTTGAATGTCTCGGCTAGCAACTCTGCGCATGACAATTGGCGAATCTTGCCGCAGGCTTTTGCTTCGGCAGAAAGTGGGATCGTGTCGACTACCACTAATTCGTCTAGCGGAGAATTGACGATGCGCTCGAGGGCCGGACCGGACAATACCGGGTGCGTACAATAAGCAACGACCTTCTTCGCGCCGCGTTCTTTCAATACTTCAGCTGCTTTGGTCAGGGTGCCGGCGGTATCGACCATGTCATCCATAATCACGCAGTTACGGCCTTCGACTTCACCGATGATGTTCATGACTTCGGAAACGTTGGCTTTTGGACGACGTTTATCGATAATAGCCAGATCGCAATTCAGACGTTTTGCCAGAGCCCGAGCACGTACTACGCCGCCGACATCTGGAGAAACGACCAGCAGATCATCATAATTTTTGCTTACCAGGTCACCCAATAAAATGGGCGACGCGTAGATATTGTCAACAGGGATGTCGAAAAATCCCTGAATTTGGTCTGCATGCAGATCCATAATCAATACACGTTCAACGCCAGCTTCCTGCAACATATTGGCAACCACTTTTGCCGAAATCGCAACGCGCGCTGAGCGCGGACGGCGATCCTGGCGAGCATAACCAAAGTAAGGAATTGCCGCAGTAATGCGACCAGCAGAAGCACGTTTAAGTGCATCAACCATCAACATGATTTCCATTAAGCTGTCGTTGGTCGGCGCGCAGGTCGATTGCAGAACGAAGACGTCTTTACCACGGACATTTTCGTTAATTTCGACGGCTATTTCACCATCAGAGAATTTGGTGACGTTCGCTTTGCCCAACGGAATGCCGAGCTGTTTGGCAACTCCAATAGCTAGTTCCGGGTTTGCGTTGCCGGTAAAAACCATAAGGTTTTCGAGTGCCATGGAGATCCCTGAGTACAGTCGTTAAAAGTTAAAAAGCCAAGTTGAAAATCCAAGTTAAAAAGCCGACAATGCCCGACTGTGACAGTCTTGCGTTGGCGGCTTGTTCTTGTATTGTCGTATTTTTCGCGATGCTACGGGCGGTGTTGCTGCCACATAAAACGCTGTTTCTCTTGCTGCCTTGGTGTTAATTATTTTGTACTACCAACAGATACGGATAGCACAAGAACTTTATGGCAGGGGAGGAAGGACTCGAACCTTCGAATGCTGGAATCAAAATCCAGTGCCTTAACCAACTTGGCGACTCCCCTACGCAACTTGTTGTCGATCAAAATCGTCAATGCGCTAATCTAGCGCTTGCATTTCATGACCAACGAATTAGGGACCAGATTATAGCAAATCTTTTAAAGGATGGAAGCTTATTCCTTTAGCTTTCCACACTTTCCAACGTTGAGGTACTAATTTCAGTACTTCATCGGCTTGACTTTCCTGTTCAAAGGCGCAGAAGACGCATGCACCAGAACCGGTCATCCGCGCATTTCCATATGCGTTCAGCCAATTAATGACTTCGGCAACAGCTGGAAAAAGCTTGGTAGCAACGATTTGTAAATCATTCTTTCCGAAGCAATCCTGATGCCCTGAAAAGTCCGCTATTTTGACCAATTTTGTCGTCCGTGTCAATTCTTCTGACGAAAATATTAACGAAGTGGAAATTTGAACGCCGGGTTCGATGACGATGTACCAGTAATCCCGGGTATCGACTGGCATCAGCGTCTCGCCAACACCCTCGGCAAATGCATTTTGACCGAATATAAAAAATGGTACATCCGCTCCTAATTGCAGCCCGATCACCATTAACTCTGCGCGGCTGAAACCACCGTCCCATAGGTGATTTAGTGCCATTAGTGTCGTTGCGGCATCCGATGAGCCGCCTCCCAGACCACCGCCCATCGGCAATATTTTGTTTACGGTAATGTTGGCGCCGGGTGGTGGTTGACCTAATTTTTTTTGCATCGCCGTTTGTAGCAATTTTGCCGCGCGCACGATCAGGTCAGTTTCCGCCGGTATACCTGGAATGTCGGTAATACGTTGAATGATCCCGTCGTCCCGTGTTTCGAAGTCCAGCAGATCACAGTAATCAAGCAATTGAAACACTGTCTGCAATAGATGATATCCGTCTGCGCGCCGCCCATTAACGTGCAGGAAAAGGTTTAATTTGGCAGGAGCAGGGCAGTTTTTAAGCGTACGGGTCATAACGGATAAAGGTGCGGGTAATAAGCGCCGAAAATGGCGCACATGCTGAATTAAGGCCATCCATTCGCAATCTCACTGACCGCTTTGGTCTGTAAGAATGCAATGGCACGATTTAGTGCGGCTGCGCGCTATCAATCACGATACGGATAGCCACGTCGCCAGCTTGCGCGGTATTGCGCGTCAGATCAATGCGTTTCGGCAGGGGGTTGGCGGCGCCTTCTGCAGGCTGCCAACTAGCATATTGAATGGACCAGTGATCGGTGGTAGTAACGGTTGTCACCCCGTTATCGCTGGCCGGATTGACGTTAAAGGGTTTGCTATTGACATCAGTACCAAAGCCCTGCAACCAGTCCCGCAGACCCGCAATGGGCAGTGGCCATCCCAGTGCTTGCGCGGTCAATAGATCGACATCTGCTGCCGTGCGTGATGGCTGACCGGCTTGATGAAGAGTTGATTGTTTGGGTGTTATATCAATGGTCGCCAAAGTTTGACCCAGCGGGGAAAGCAACGTAACGAGCGTGTGCTGGCTAGTTTGCGCCCAGGTGAAGCTGCCGTGCAGCGCTTGTTCTTTGCCATCCTGTTGATAGCGGACCGACAACCGCCCACTTAAATCAATCGCCTGATGATACGAACGACTAACGCCATTAATAGCTGAAGCGGGTGGTGGCGCAGGCGTTGTGAGTGCCGCGCAACCGCTGATCGTCAAAGCGGCAGCCAGGCTAATGGCGGTAAAAGTAGTGCGCTTTGTCAACTGCGCTAATTTCCGATGAAATCCCAGTCCGCCGCTGGAAATCAACGCATTCAACCCTGACGGGATGTCTGTGCTCATCCTCTGCTGCCAAAGGCGGACAATCCAAGGCATTATCATAGGCGGACGTGCAGGCGTGTCAGCGTGCTGGTTAATGCGGCGTTTTTAGGATCTTTGGCCCGGAGTTCGCGCCATATCTTTTGTGCTTCTTCTTTTTTTCCGGTAGTCCATAAGACTTCCCCTAAATGAACGCCGATTTCAACATCGGGTAATTTACCGTAAGCCGCGCGCAGGTGGACTTCTGCCTCTGTCAGATTGCCCATCCGAAATTCTACCCATCCCATGCTATCGAGAATAAATGGGTCTTGAGGGGCAAGTGACAGCGCTTTCTTAATAAGAACCAACGCTTCCGGGAGCCGAATATTGCGCTCGGCGAGCGAGTAACCCAGTGCGTTGTACGCTTGCTGGCTATTAGGTGCAATTTCGATCAATTTGCGCAGCGATGTCTCCATGACGGCAACTTTGTCGAGTTTCTCCGCCACCATGGCATAGTCGTACAACAGATCGGTATTTTTTGGATAGTGTTTGAGCGCGACTTCGAGAACGTGTAGCGCTTCTATATTGCGATTCGCATCGCGCAAGAATTGTGCGTCGACTTGTGTAACCTGAACTTCTTCGCCCTCGCCATTGGTTTCGATTTGTGCCAGAACTTTTCTAGCGCCATCGATATCGCCACGTTTCGCTATTAATTGCGCGCGTCTTAACTGGGTGTCAAGGTAAGCTTCACCCGGACCAACCTTGGCGAGCCATTTGAGTGCGCCGTCAATATCATTTCGCTCTGCAGCCATTTGGGCCAAAATCTGAAGCGCTTGGGTGTTATCGCGATTTTCGTCTGGATGCGTTTCGAGTTTATCAACATATTGGGTGAGGTATTTTTCGGCCGTTTTGGTGTCGCCAATTTGGGCGTTAAGCAAACCGAGGGCCAACAGCGTGGTCAAATCCTCTTTGTCAGTTTTAAGTAATATTTCAAATTGAGCGCGGGCCTTATCGTATTCTTTTTGTTCGACCAAAGTGCGTGCATAGGCGATGCGGACTTCACGCGCTTTAGGGTGGGACGCGAGAAAATCGGTTAGTTCTTTGCCTGCAATTACTTTGTCTGGTGCGACTTGCGCCACAGTCAGGATCGCTAGCTCAGAATCCGGTTTCAGTTGCAATCCGAGATTGGCTTCTTCGATTGCGCGAGGACTGTCGCCATTCGAGAAAGCTGATTGCGCCAGCGCCAGATGCGCTTCCGGCATGCTTAAATACGGCGCTACAATGGTTTCGAGCATCCGCATGGCAGCGACTTTGTCTTGCGCGCGACTTAACAGACGCTGAATTTGGAAGATGATCAATCCGCGCGTTTGCGGCGTGGCATTCGCCACTCGCTGTTCCAAAATTGGCTGTGCTTCTGCCAGATTATTGCTCAGTATGATGAAGCCGAGAAAATACTGTGTTGCCTCTTCTGAATCGGGGGCAAGTTCACGCCACAAGCGAATGGCGACCAATGCGTCGCCGGCTTGTTTGGCGCTGAGTGCCATTTCGGCAGCGCGACGGGCCGGACGCGGATCGCGGGTCTGTTTAGCCACACTCATTAATGTGACGTAGGCTGATTGCCAGTTGCCGCGCTGAAATGCGATCTCAGAGCTCAACTCTTTGAACAAAATTTCACTGGTTAATTCGACCAACGGTAGGTGCTCATCGGCCTTCTTAACGTTGGCATCGGATGTGTCGTCATCCGATTTTGGCGCAGACGACGCCATTTTTTCGGTGGGCGTATCTTTCGTATCACCGGTGCTATTGGTTGGCGCCAGGCCTGCACATGCAGACAACAAGGTCGAGAGCGTTACAATGGCAAGAGCTTTTTTCAAGGCATTATCCTGACTAGCAAAGCAGAGTTGTAGGGCAGTTCTAATAAAATCAGTGTTTGCTGCAGCTAAACTTTTTAAAGTTAGCCTTGATTTTACGCCCAACCAGAGCGGAATGTGCGACTGCCCCACGGGATTGCAGTTTACGCGTTATCTTAGAATCCGCTTACTATTTGCGGCCTTAACGGCGCTGGTCTATTCCAAGTTCACAATAACGTCGCGTAAAAAACGGCATAGCTGAAATGCACCCGGCATTTTGAGGTGTGTTCGTGTGTTTATTGCGAAGTGAGCGCCAAATCGATGGTCACTCGTGACTACGCAGTAAGATAATGGGCTGATTTTCAAAGTGATATCATCGGGTTATCATCATCTAACTTTTTTGAATGCGTGTACGTTATGCCAGAACTCCCAGAAGTTGAAGTGACGAGACGTGGGGTCGCGCCTTATATTGAAGGCAAGATGGTTACCGAAGTAGTGTTACGGCGGAGTGGACTGCGTTGGCCTTTTCCCTTGGAACTGTCGTTAAGTCTGAGCGGTCGCACGGTTCGCGGTACGGGCCGACGTGGTAAATATTTATTGATTCATTTTGATCATGGTACCTTGATCGTTCACCTTGGCATGTCAGGAAATTTGCGTATTTTGCCACTGGCAACGCTCCCCAAAAAGCATGATCATTTCGATTTAGTTGTTGGTCAGCAGTTGATGCGGATGAACGACCCACGTCGTTTTGGCGCAGTACTCTGGCATGCTATGGAAGACGGCCCGGTTGCGCAGCATGTCTTGTTGGCCAAGCTTGGACTGGAACCGTTAGAAGATGTTTTTTCAGGCGATATTTTGTACGCCCAAACACGTCATCGCAGCGCACCGATCAAGCAGGTATTGTTGGCTGGAGATATTGTTGTTGGTGTTGGCAATATTTATGCGTGTGAAAGTTTATTTGAGGCGGGCATCAATCCAAAGACTGCCGCACAGAGGATCGGCAAGGCGCGGTATGCTAAATTAGCCAGCGCGATCCGCGATATTCTCGCGCGTGCTATCGAAAAAGGCGGCAGCACTTTGCGGGATTTTGTTGGTGCTGATGGCCGCTCTGGCTATTTTCAACAGAGTTATTTTGTCTATGATCGTGCCGGAGAGCCTTGTCGGGTCTGCGGTTCGTTGATCGAGCAAATGAAGCAAGGGCAGCGTTCGACTTTTTATTGTAAAACGTGTCAAAAATAAAATTAAGTAATGGCAATTAATCTGCGGCGTATCGGAGCCGCTTACTATACTGACCTTTATTCGAAGACCAGAAGTTACCGATTGCTAGTTTTAAATAGAAAATCGAATCTGCATCGGAGTGACGCAAATGCGTTGAATGGGGCAAAATTGAGGCTGACTTCGCATAAATAAGCGCCGCCAGATGGGCTTAACCCACAAAACAATCGTTGAAAGTAGCCGTATAAATGAAGCGTGTCGTGAAGAATTCTCTTGCCAGTGATGGCGTCCTTATTGCGAATAATATCGCTGCCAATAGTGCTGAAGGTGTCGTTGCCGCGGACGTGAGCAAGACCCTATCAGACAACAATCAGCACCTCGTCCATTACGTTGATCCCACGTTTTCTGATGCTGTGATTAGATGGCAGAAACAGCACGGACGGCACGCGTTACCTTGGCAAAATACGCGTGATCCCTATCGGGTCTGGCTCTCGGAAATCATGCTTCAGCAGACACAAGTGACAGCGGTAATTCCTTATTATCAAAAGTTTATGGTGCGCTTTCCAAGCCTGCACAGTCTGGCAGAAGCGCCGAGTGAGGATGTGATGGCGCATTGGGCTGGATTGGGTTACTACACGCGCGCCCGCAATTTGCATCGCTGCGCGCAGCGCGTTGTGGCGGAGTACGGTGGTGTATTTCCCAGCGATCCCTTATTGCTAGAAGATTTGCCTGGCATCGGACGGTCGACCGCTGCGGCCATCGTTGCGTTTTCCTACGGTGTGCGCGCAGCTATTTTGGATGGTAATGTCAAACGCGTATTCGCTCGCGTATTCGGTATTGACGGTTACCCCGGCGCTAAGCAAATTGAGTTACCCATGTGGCGTCGGGCTGTGGATTTGTTGCCGGAGCAAGGTGTCGAATCTTATACTCAAGGCCTGATGGATTTAGGAGCAACACTTTGCACGCGCAGCAAACCGTCTTGTATGGCTTGTCCCTTGGCGCAACGTTGCGTTGCGCTGGCGACTAATAGAGTGGCGGAGTTGCCTGTACGTAAGCCGAAAAAGACAATTCCAGAGAAGCAAACGGGTATGTTGGTGATTGTTGATGGAAACCAGGTACTTCTGGAGCAACGACCAGATAGCGGTATTTGGGGCGGATTATTATCGCTGCCAGAGTTCGATATGGAGCATGATATTGAATCATCAGTGACGCGGCTGACAGCCCCCTTTGGTACGGTGGCTTCGTGTGAGCCATTACAGTCTTTCCTGCATGTTTTCACCCATTTCAAGCTTCAGATTTCCCCTTATGAAATCCGGCTTGAACGCCGACTTAATATGGCGGCGCAATCAGCGTATGTTTGGTATTCGGCAGAAAAATTAGCAGATGCACCGTTGCCAGCGCCAGTCAAAAAATTATTGCTGGCAGTGTTTCGCCAGGCTGATCTTTTTGTGTAAGCGCACTACGAAATGTTTAATGCGCCACTGCGTCATCAAACCTGATCAGATATTAATTGAACGACATAGGTCGCTCAATTAACTGACAACGTGGCTAAGTTGTCGATGACGCCGGACTACATGCTCGGTCGTTTCAAAATGTTGGGCAAGATGTTCGACCATATAAACGGACCGATGTTGTCCGCCGGTACAACCGATCGCGACCGTTAGATAGCTACGATTGTCTTGTTTAAAGGACGGAAGCCATTTGCTGATGAAGCCTGCTATGTCGTGCAGTAACTCCGCGACCTGCGGCAACTCGTCAAGAAAATCGATGACCGGTTGATCGCGACCGTTCAACGGGCGCAGGACCGGATCGTAGTGTGGATTGGGCAGCATGCGGACGTCAAACACCAGATCCGCATCGAGTGGCACGCCATGCTTGAAAGCGAACGATTCGAACAGCAACGTCAGCGGGGCGTGTTCGGTATCGACCAGATCTTTGATCCAGCCGCGTAGTTTGTTGGTACTCAAATCAGACGTGTCGATGATATGACCAAGACCTTCAATGTCTACCAGCAACTCACGTTCCCCAATGATGCATTCGGTCAGCGTCATACGGTCTGAGGGATTCTGGCCGGGACGTAAGCGATGCGATAACGGATGACTACGGCGAGTCTCAGAAAAGCGTGCGATCAATGCTTCGGTTTGGGCGGTCAGAAAAATAACTTTGACGTCATGACCTTGGGCTTTTAGCTGTTTAATATCGGAAGGAAGCCGTGCCAACGAATCGGCGCTACGTGCGTCGGTGGCAACTGCGAGCATTTGGATGTCCTCGTCGACGCGGGTTGCGACCAATTCCCGTAATAAAGTCGGTGGCAAATTGTCGACGCAGAAGTAGCCAGCATCCTCTAAAACGCGAAGGGCGACAGATTTTCCGGAGCCGGAAATGCCAGTGATGAGAATTATTCGCATAGTCTAATAGGTCGCATGAGTCGTGTTTTTACCGAAATTGCTAAAGATGCTTGCGCAAAATAAGGGTCAAGCAGGCGTCAATACAGCGCCAATCAGAGTCGTCGAAACCGGTTGCGTCAACTCTGTTGGACGTGGTCTGGTAGGGAAACATAACATATCTGGCGAAATAATTTCACATTTGGAATGCGTGCAGAGGCACGCCAACGTTTCACGTGTGCTTATTTTGCCCGAATACTACTTTAATAAATATCGCTTTCGCTGTCCATAACTGCGCGTTGGCGCGCGATGAAGTCTTTAAGCGTGTCGATGCCGCGCAATTGCAAAATGGTATTGCGCACCGCCGCTTCGAGTAGTACCGCTATATTGCGACCGGCGGCGACCGGTATGATCACTTTGCGCACTGGGAGTCCCAGGACATCATCGTAATGCGCATCAAGCGGCAGGCGTTCATAGTTTTCTTCCAAAGTGGCGCGACGCACCAGATGGACGATCAGTTTCAGGCGCATTTTGCGGCGGACCGCAGTTTCACCAAAGATCGTTTTGATATCTAGCAGACCCAAGCCGCGCACTTCTAAAAGGTTTTGTAGCAATGGCGGGCAGCGACCTTCGATCATATTTGGCGCAATGCGGGCAAATTCGACCGCATCGTCAGCCACCAGGCCGTGACTACGCGAGATTAGTTCAAGCCCAAGTTCGCTTTTGCCGAGGCCGGATTCGCCGGTAATGAGTACACCAACGCCGAGTACGTCCATAAATACGCCATGCATGGTGATGCGTTGTGCTAATTTTTTTGATAAATAGACGCGTAAATAATCGATTACCTGCGCGGCCGGCAGCGGTGTCGAGAATAAAGGTATATTTTTTTCGTCGCAAATATCCAGAATGTCGGGCGGCGTGGCCAGTCCTTGCGCGATGATAAATGCCGGTGGCGCACCAGCGACCAACTCTGACGTTTGATACGCGCGTGACGTCTCAGACAGGCGTTTGTAGTATTGCGTTTCCTGATGACCAAAAACCTGAATTCGTCCGGGATGGATCAGATTCAAATGGCCGACTTGATCGGCTGCCGATGCCGCATCTCCTGAAATCAGGCGTTCGCCGCCCGGAAAACCGGCAAACCAGCCGAGTTGTAGCGACTCGCGATTGTCTTCGTATAGTTGTTGAATGGATAAAGGCGTACTTGAGGGCATAGGAGGGCAGTTTGAACAGTTAAAGGGCTGCGCATTGAGTGACCGCCTGCGATTAATCTGGATGTCGCCGCGAATTAACTACAATCGGGAGTTGCATGCGCTCACCCCAATACGCCGGTTTTTACAAATAAATCATGATATTTTGTACTGTCTTTCGTGCTGCCAGTGCCTTCACATTCTTTTATTAGACTTATCTTAGGATTGTTTTCGTCTGCATGCCCGGCGTGTACAATTTGTGTAAGTCCTTATAACTGCGTATCGAGGCTTGTTTATTTATTGTTTTTTTTTAATCTCATTTAATCATGGCCTATTTTGCATCCTTTTAGGTCGCATTTTCGGCGCTCATTGGCTGCCATCCAATGAGCTTTGCATGAATTGAAAGCGGATCAGGATCGGTATTCAGTATCTCCCTAAAAGTATCGCTGGAAAACATTTCTGCTACTTCCGATAGGATTTCAAGATGGTGTTGCGTCGCATGATCCGGGACGAGCAAAAATACCAGCAAACCGACTGGCTCACCGTCGGGTGATTCAAACGGAATCGGCTGGGCTAACCGCACAAAAGCAGCGAGCGGCGCCTTCAAACCTTTGACACGTCCGTGCGGTACTGCAACACCGTGACCAAGCCCGGTTGAGCCGAGTCTTTCGCGCGCAAACAGGTTGTCTGAGACGGTCGAGCGCGCAATGCCGCAATTGTTTTCGAACATGAGTCCAGCTTGCTCGAAAGCACGTTTTTTACTGGAAACTTCCAGATCCAGTACAACGTTTTGTAATGGCAGGATTTTTGCGAGATTAGTCATTTTACGAATCAGTTTCTGCACTGTAGTGATGTTGTGCAGAATTATAGGCCTGAATCTGACTCGTAGCACCTAGTTGCCGCATTGGTTGACGTAAACGTTATATTTTAAGCAGCTATTTAGTCGACCTCAAAGCGAGCAAACAACAACAGTACATCGCCATTACCCTTGTTGCTGGATAAGCGTGGAATATACGAGGCCATCAATTTCGCTTTTTTTGTCCCGATTCCGGCAATTGGCAAAGGCAGTGGAAACGGGAAACCACCGAAATAATCTTGGCGACTGACTAACATAGCAGTGTAACCAGCGCTAAATTCGATTGGCGTTTTTGGCACATTAAAGACCCATTCGTAGGCGTATCCAGCCATTAATTGTGGTTTAAAGTGCGAATCACGAATCCCGAAAAAATACAGTGATTCGTCATTTCCATCAGCATTGCGGAATGTGCGCCCACCGCCTATGCCCCATGCTTTTTCGTTCAACTCCCTGATCCGTTCGGCAGTGTAGGTATTCCGACCATGATAGGCGTAGCCGGATAAATACACTTCCTCTGCGCCATTGTCGGTAATGTTGCCAAGACGGTTTTTAGTTTGTTGCCACCAACCGGCGCTGTCGCTGGTTTCTTGTGCTTCTTGGGCGTAAGAGGCGGTAAAGCAAAGCATCATGATCAGAGTAATCGTAGCTTTTATATAATATAAGTAGTTTTTTTGTACCATAAGGGACTCATTAAAAATAGCAAAAAAGTGGAAGCAACATTTCCCACTCGGCAACGTCATTTTTTGGATGCAAAAATAACGATGATGATCGGTTTTTATTTTTGTTCAGGTGTTGGTGCAAAAAACAGTGCTTCGGCGAAGCGACTGTTCTATGCCTTAAACGATGCATTTAGGTGATGCATCAGTTGCGGATTCGACAATGAGCAATCAAAGGTGTACATAGAAGAAAAATAGATGCTACTGACGTGCGAGACGACGATTGGATGGTGGTGGACCTGAAAAGTTGCAACGCCAAGGATTAATATCCAATCCGCCTCGACGGGTGTAACGCGCATAAACGGATAATTTTTGAGGCGAGCACTGTTGCATGATGTCCATAAAAATGCGTTCGACGCATTGTTCATGAAATTCATTGTGATCGCGAAAACTGATTAAGTACTGTAGTAAGCCTTCCTGATCGATGGGCGTACCGACATATTGAATTTGTACGCTGCCCCAATCCGGTTGCCCGGTGACCAAGCAATTCGACTTGAGCAAATGCGATATAAGTGTTTCATTGACGGGGATGGCATGTCGGTCGGTTTTTAATAAAGATGGTTTTGGCTGATAGTCGGTGACGTCAATATCTAGTCGATCTAGCAATATTCCTTGCGGCTCCTTGATCATTTGAGCGGCAAATGCATCCGCTGTGGTCAGCATTACCTGTACGGTAGTACCAAATCCAAGCGATAAATCGGCACGCAATAACGCCAGCAATGCATCGGTATCGGCTAATTTTGTCTGATTGAAGGAGTTCAGATATAGCTTGAAAGACTTCGATTCGATGATGTTCGGGGAGTCCGCCGGTGCCGTGATGGTTGCGATGGCTACTTGCGGTTTACCACGCAAATTGAGCCACGATACTTCATACGCATTCCAGATATCGACACCGAAAAACGGCAATGCGCCGCGAATCCCGATTTCTTCGCGCTTGCCAGCGCGTGCGATAGAAAACAATAACGTTGGGTCGTATTCAGCTGTGTAAGTGGCAACTTTGCCTAACGGCGAGAATTCTGGCGTAATGGGAGCGTTCATGATTTTGATGGTGCGTAAATGCGTATTCGTCGATTGCCGGCAAAGCCAGAACTCCAGTGTGGCATGGAGAATTTTGAGAAAATATAGATTGAAAAAAACTTTATCGAAGCGCTATTAACGGGGTAGTCGTTGTCGGTCTGATAGTAACGATCAAACGCAATGATCGAGCATAATGATTGAACGACTCACCGTTTGACCGCCAGGACATAAGCTTGGCGGTCAATAAACACACAGACATGAACCTTGGTTAAGGTCAAAAATAGTTAACAAAATACGTTGTATTTCTTTGATGAAGGGATTGCGTAGTGATCCGAATTATTTTCCATCACGACACTTTATTCCAGATATAGTTTATCCCAAAAACAGTTTATAGACAGGGTTCTCACTTTCATCCCAATAGCGATAACCTAGATTATCCAGGAAGCCACGGAATGCTTTCATTTCCTTTTTCGGCACTTGCAGGCCAATTAAGATACGGCCAACGTCGCCACCTTGGCTCCGATAATGGAATAGGCTTATATTCCAGTTTGGTGCCATACAGTCAAGAAAGCGCGTCAGCGCGCCCGGACGCTCAGGAAATTCAAAGCGATATAGCAACTCATCATGCGCCAGCGCACTTTTGCCACCAACCAGATGGCGGATATGTACTTTGGCTAGTTCATCATGGGTCAGATCAAGCGTGCTGAAACCATGCTTCTCGAAATTTTTGGCGATCTGTCCAGACTCATCGTACGTTGAGGTTTGCACGCCGACAAAAACGTGCGCAGCTTTTTCGTCACTGATGCGATAGTTGAATTCAGTGACGTTGCGATCACCAACCAATTTGCAAAAACGACCGAAACTTCCGCGTTCCTCTGGTATCGTGACGGCAAATACCGCTTCGCGCGATTGGCCGATATCTGCCATTTCAGAGACGAATCGCAACCGATCAAAGTTCATATTGGCACCGGAAGCGATGGTAATCAGCACTTGATTTTTAATCGGCTTGCGGGTGCCTTTAGCGCGCTCGATATAGGCTTTGGCACCGGCTACTGACAACGCTCCGGATGGTTCTAGAATACTTCGCGTGTCCTGAAATACATCTTTAATGGCGGTACAAACTGCGAATGTGTCGACCAGAATGACTTCATCGACATACAGTTTGGCGAGACGAAACGTTTCTTCCCCGACAAGTTTGACGGCAGTGCCGTCGGCAAATAGCCCTACATCGGCTAAAGTAATCCGGCGACCCGCTTTAAGACTGCGCGCCATCGCATCCGAATCGACCGTCTGGACGCCGATCACCTTGATTTCGGGCCGCACCGCTTTGACGTAGGCGGCGATTCCTGCAATCAAGCCACCGCCACCAATAGGGACGAAAATTGCGTGAATTGGTGCTGCATGCTGGCGCAGAATTTCCATGCCGACTGTACCCTGACCTGCAATGACGTGTGGGTCATCAAATGGATGCACAAAGGTCAGCTTATGTTTTTTCTGCAGCGTTAATGCGTGGTTATAGGCTTCGGTGTACGAATCTCCAAACAGCACTACTTCGCCGCCACGGGCGCGTACAGCATCGACCTTGACCAGAGGTGTTGTGGTCGGCATAACGATCATGGCGCGACAACCAAGTTTAGATGCCGACAAAGCCAGACCTTGGGCATGATTACCCGCGGACGCACAAATGACGCCGCGTTTGAGTTGCTGCGGAGTCAAGCTCGCCATTTTGTTATATGCGCCGCGCAATTTAAAACTAAACACGCTATGCATATCTTCGCGCTTGAAATAAATCTGGTTCTCCATCTTCAGAGACAGCGTCCGCGCCAGTTCAAGTGGCGTTTCCTGCGCGACGTCATAGACGCGGGCGGTCAAGATTTGCTGCAAATAATCTGTAGTCATGGTCAGGTCAAATTAGCGCGCTGCGGCAGATTAGGAAGCTCCTGAATCGCTAGCGCCAGGTCAAGTTTAAGGTCTATCCGAAATGTAGACAGCCGATCATTATAATGGACCGCTTTGCGTGTTGGCGTGAATGGCTTTATAAGCTGCTATTTAGTCGTTATTTCGGTAGGTATTCGGCACTTGTTTTAAAAGCATGCGCCCTTTTTTAACCCCTTCTTTTTAAATTTTTATGATTGAATCAGCTGTTGTATGGGCGTTAGGCGTGCTTGCGATACCGACCGTTGGGTTATGGTCGGTGTTCATCGTCAGTTTTGTATCCGCCACTTTGTTACCAATGGGCTCAGAGCCCGCCGTGTTTGCGGTCATCAAAGCTAACGGTGCGCTTTATTGGTCCGTCATCGTGGTCGCCACCGCTGGGAATACACTCGGTGGCGCATTGGACTATTGGATGGGGTACAGCGCCAAGCAGGCATTTGCACGCGAACGCAAAAGTCGTTGGTTCCATTGGTTGGAGCATTACGGCCCAAAAACGATGCTATTGAGCTGGTTACCGATTATCGGCGACCCCATTTGCACTTTGGCAGGTTGGTTGCATTTGCCGTTCTGGCCAAGCGTCATGTATATGGCAATCGGCAAATTTTTACGTTATATCGCTATGACATGGATACTTATGTCATTACCGGATGGATTCTGGCGGCAGCTCGCGCACTGGCTGTTTTAACAGCGCCATATTCTGAATTAATGGCGTAATTCTGGTGTATAAATAATACGTATCACGCATTGCTAACCAG
Organism: Glaciimonas sp. Gout2; assembly: GCF_035018905.1. NCBI lineage: Bacteria > Pseudomonadati > Pseudomonadota > Betaproteobacteria > Burkholderiales > Oxalobacteraceae > Glaciimonas > Glaciimonas sp. Gout2. The sequence continues at coordinate 86,239 of NZ_JASJXA010000010.1, forward strand.
ATGAAACGGATTGTTTATACGATAAGTCCATGCAGAAAGATGCCAGCCAATGCGGGAGTGATCAACAACATGACCAGTGGCGGCACGATACGGACTTGCCAAGGTTGTGCGCTTAGCAAGTGAGAAAGGCCAGAGTAGCGATTGGTAAGTACTTGATGACGAGTGCGCATGTTTAGACTCCAGTTCAATGAGAAAGGTTATAGCGTTAAGCTGAATAAGCCGACTGCTAGCCTTTGCACTCGGCGTATTCGGCGAGTGTGACAGCAACGTTGTCGAAGATGACGATCATAAATTGATGCCACATAATTGCTTTCGTATGATTGTGCGATACATTAATTATAGAATAAAACTATTAATTATTAATAGTTGATTGTTTTTATCGATTCAATTGCTTATTGCTATGACGCAATCTATTATTTTTGTAGAGATATAATTTTTCACAAATGCGATTTTAGTTATCATTTTAACCATTCTAATCTACGGATTTTGATGCTGAAATTGCGGCCATGCACAAATTGATGTCGCACAAACACTAGCTTGTCGTCGCGACTCTTCGCTATAGGCTAAAATGCTTACTCAGCGGCAGCCTACACTCTCTATATAAATGAACGCCCCAGTACAAATCCAAGCTCTAGTATCAGATGCACCACACGGTGCAACCCCTACGCGCGTGCGCGAGATTCCCTACAATTACACCTCTTTTTCAGATCGTGAAATTGTCATTCGGCTCCTCGGTGAAGCTTCGTGGGCGTTGCTCGATGAATTACGTTCCAAACGTCAGACCGGTCGCTCAGCACGTATGCTGTACGAAGTCTTGGGCGATATTTGGGTCGTACGTCGCAATCCCTATTTGCAAGACGATATGCTCGACAATCCAAAACGTCGGCAGGCGCTGATTGACGCGCTGAACCATCGTTTGGCAGAAGTCGATAAGCGTCGTCTGGATATCGCACACGCGCAAGATCATGACGACGACGCGATCCGCCGTAGCGCCAAGGTGGAAGCATTGGTCGAGGCTGCACGTTTGGCTATTAGCAAATTTTCGGACGAGTTCCGTCAGACTTATGATTTGCGTAAACGCACCAATAAAATTTTGGGGCGCTATACCGCCAAAGACAACATCAAGTTCGACGGACTGTCACGTGTATCGCACGTAACAGATGCTACCGACTGGCGCGTTGAGTATCCGTTTGTGGTCCTGACACCCGACAGCGAAGATGAGATGGCGGGACTGGTCAAAGGTTGTATCGAACTCGGTCTGACCATTATTCCGCGTGGCGGCGGCACCGGTTACACGGGCGGTGCGATTCCGCTCACACCGTTTTCAGCAGTAATCAATACCGAAAAGCTGGAACAACTCGGCGAAGTGGAAATGGCTGTATTGCCAGGTCTGCAAACGGAATACGCGACTATTTTCTCCGGCGCTGGTGTAGTAACCAAGCGCGTAGCGGATGCGGCTGAAAAGGCCGGTTTCGTTTTTGCGGTTGACCCAACCTCGGCATCCGCATCCTGCATCGGCGGCAATATTGCCATGAATGCGGGTGGTAAAAAGGCCTTGTTATGGGGCACTGCCATTGATAATTTGGCAAGCTGGCGCATGGTCGATCCAAACGGCGATTGGCTGGATGTCACGCGACTGGATCACAATCTTGGCAAAATTCATGACACGCCTTTAGCGCGTTTTAAACTGGAATGGCGGCATCCGGCGGCAAAAGGACATCCGGCAGAAGCGACGTTCAAGACTGAAATTCTTGAAATACCCGGCGGCACTTTCCGCAAGGAGGGTTTAGGCAAGGATGTTACGGATAAATTTTTAGCCGGTTTGCCTGGTATTCAAAAGGAAGGTTGCGACGGGCTGATCACGTCCGGCGTGTGGATTTTGCATAAAATGCCAAAGTTCACCCGTACCGTCTGTCTGGAGTTTTTCGGTCAGGCACGCGATGCGATTCCATCGATCGTTGAGATCAAAAACTATCTCGACGGTCTTCCCGCAAAAGGCGAAGGATTTACGTCGATTCGCCTCGCCGGTCTTGAACATCTCGATGAGCGGTATTTGCGCGCAGTCGGTTATTCGACCAAGTCCAAGCGCGGCGTGTTGCCGAAAATGGCCTTGTTTGGCGACATTGTGGGTGACGATGAAAACGCTGTCGCACACGCAGCGTCGGAAGTCGTGCGTCTGGCGAATAACCGTGTTGGTGAAGGGTTTGTTGCCGTTAGTCCAGAAGCGCGGAAGAAATTCTGGCTCGATCGCTCACGTACCGCGGCTATTTCCAAGCATACCAACGCCTTTAAAATTAATGAAGACGTGGTCATTCCGCTCAATCGGATGGGCGAATACACCGACGGTATCGAACGCATCAATATTGAGTTATCGATCAAAAACAAGTTGCAGTTGTTAGATCAATTGCAAGTCTTTTTTGCCAAAGGTAATTTGCCTTTGGGTAAAAGCGAAGAGTCCGATGGCGATGATATCGCTGGCGCAGAGTTGATGGAACAACGGGTTCCTCAAGCGCAGGATTTGCTGGCAAAGGCGAAGCTGCGCTGGACGTATCTTTTGCAGCAACTGGATGCACCGCTGGCCGACGTAAAGGCGGAATTAGCAGCATTGGGTCTGGATAAATTAAGTGCGGTGTTTGAGCAGCGCTTGATTCAGCAACCCGATGCACGTTTATTTGACGTGGTTCAGGACCGCACCGTCAGCATCTCCTGGAAGCAGGAAGTCCGTGCGCAATTGCGCCAGATTTTCAATGGTGGCGCGTTCAAGTTGATATTGGACGAATGCACGGCTATTCATAAAACAGTATTGCGTGGCCGTGTATTTGTCGCGCTTCACATGCACGCCGGTGATGGCAATGTCCATACCAACTTGCCGGTGAACTCCGATCACTACGACATGTTGCAGGACGCACACGCTGCAGTTGCGCGCATTATGAAGTTGGCGCGTTCGCTGGATGGCGTGATTTCGGGTGAGCATGGCATCGGCATTACCAAGCTGGAGTTTTTGACCGAAGATGAAATCAAGGATTTCCGCGATTACAAATTACGCGTCGATCCAGAAGGACGTTTTAACAAAGGTAAATTACTGAATTTGCCGGGCCTTGAAGCTGATTTAAGCAATGCTTACACGCCGTCGTTCGGCTTGATGGGACACGAATCGCTGATCATGCAGCAAAGCGACATCGGCGCGATTGCTACGAGTATCAAGGATTGCTTGCGCTGCGGTAAGTGCAAGCCGGTTTGTGCAACGCACGTGCCTCGCGCCAACTTGCTGTACTCGCCTCGCAATAAGATTCTGGCGACTTCGTTGCTGGTCGAAGCCTTCTTATATGAAGAGCAGACACGGCGCGGCATTTCGATCAAGCATTGGGAAGAGTTTGAAGACGTCGCGGATCATTGCACCGTCTGTCACAAGTGTTTGACGCCTTGTCCGGTCGATATCGACTTTGGTGAAGTGTCGATGAACATGCGTAATCTGCTGCGTAAGATGGACAAAAAATCGTTTAATCCGGGCACGACAGCGGCGATGTTTTTCCTGAATGCCAAAGATCCTGCGACGATCAACATGACCCGCAAAGTGATGACCGATTGGGGCTTTAAGGCACAACGACTAGGTAACGAAGTGCTGAAAAAGTTTGCCAAAAAGCAGACTAAAGCGCCACCGTCAACGATTGGCAAAGCACCAATTAAAGAACAGGTCATTCACTTTATTAACAAGAAAATGCCAGGTAATTTGCCGAAGAAGACCGCGCGCGCGTTACTGGATATTGAAGACGATAAAGTGATTCCGATCATTCGGGACCCGCAGACAACGACGGCCGAAACCGAAGCAGTGTTTTACTTCCCCGGTTGCGGTTCGGAACGCCTGTTCTCGCAAGTTGGTCTGGCGACGCAAGCAATGTTGTGGCACGTTGGCGTACAAACGGTGTTGCCACCTGGCTATTTGTGCTGTGGTTACCCGCAACGTGGTTCTGGCGATTTCGACAAAGCCGAGAAGATCATCACCGATAATCGGGTGTTGTTTCATCGGATGGCGAACACCTTAAATTACCTCGACATCAAAACTGTCATCGTGTCTTGCGGTACTTGCTATGATCAACTTCAGGGTTATGAGTTTGAGAAAATATTCCCCGGCTGTCGCATCATCGATATCCATGAATATTTGCTGGAAAAAAATCTTAAACTGGAAGGTGTTAACGGCACGCGTTATATGTATCACGACCCTTGCCATTCGCCGATGAAGTTGCAAGACCCACTGAAAACCGTGAATGCGTTAATCACGACTATAGACAATCAGAAGATCGAGAAAAATGATCGCTGCTGTGGTGAATCCGGTACTTTTGGCGTGAGCCGTCCGGACGTATCAACGCAAGTGCGCTTCCGCAAGGAAGAAGAGATGATCAGCGGTGCGGATAAAGTGCGCGCGGATGGTTTCACCGGCGAAGTCAAAATTCTGACATCGTGCCCATCTTGTTTGCAAGGGCTAACGCGTTACAACGATGACTCCGGCACGACTGCAGATTACATCGTGGTCGAAATGGCGAAGCATTTATTGGGCGAAAACTGGTTGCCGGATTACGTCAACCGCGCCAATAGCGGCGGCATAGAACGCGTGTTGGTATAACCATGACGGCCAGTTCTGCGGGTTGTGAATTGTGCGCAAGCGAGGGCGGAGAAGTGCTCTCTCGTAACGACAAATATCGCGTGGTATTGGTCGATGATGCCCAATATCCAGGATTTTGTCGGGTTATCTGGCATGCGCATGTGAAGGAAATGACCGATTTGTCCGCTGACGATCGTGATGGTTTGATGCGCGCTATATGGCGAGTTGAGCAGGCGATAAGGGCGGTCATGCAGCCGGAAAAAATCAATCTTGCTTGCTTCGGCAACATGACGCCGCATGTGCATTGGCATGTGATTCCGCGCTATTTGGATGACGTGCATTTCCCGCAACCAGTATGGGGAACGATTCAACAAACGACACCCTCGGCTGTGCTGGCCGCCCGTCAGGCGTTATTGCCGTCATTGCGAGCAGCGCTTTTGCAACTTTAATACGCACCTTTTGGTTTGCATTAATTTTCACATTAATACGTCGCACTTTAATTTATATACGGATACACCATGCTCGGCTCCAAACAATCTGCTCCTACTCCGATTCCCGTATCATTTACCGCCCATCAAAAATCAGGCGTATTGGAAGTCGTTTTTGATGACGGTAAGACGTTCTCGTTGCCGTTTGAAATGATGCGCGTCTATTCGCCTTCGGCCGATGTACAAGGTCACGGCGAAGGTCAGGAAACATTGCAAACAGGCAAGCGCGGTATTACCTTGGCAGCGCTTGATCCGGTTGGTAACTACGCCGTTAAACCGACCTTTTCGGATGGTCATGAAAGCGGTATTTTTACGTGGGCCTATTTATATAAATTAGGTCAGGAACAAGATGCGCTCTGGGAAGAATATTTGCGTCGTTTGGACGATGCCGGGCACGGACGTGATGCGGGGCGGGATTTATCGATGACTGCCAAAAAGGCAGGCGGCCATGGTTGCGGTTAAGTCTTAACGATTGCATGCCAATACAGTTATTGGTCCTGCTACTGTTAGGCTTAGCGGCAGCAATGTATCGCGACGAGGCTTAAAATAGTGTTGCCAAGGAGGGCATGTTCGTACAAATTGGCCATTCAGGACGGATATTATTTGAAGATATTTTCGTGTAGCTGTGTACTCACTGAGGCTAAATTCAATGCTGTCGATACCAGAAATTTGCGGGCTGTTTGAAGACGGAGGCCACGCTATGTATTCGGGCGAACCGGTATCGCAGCGTGAACATGCTTTGCAAACGGCAACACTTGCGGCACAGGCCGGTGCAACGTCAGAACTGATCTGCGCCGCTTTACTGCACGATCTGGGACACTTGCTCAACCCTCAGGGCGAGACACCATCGGAACGTGGAATCGACGATACCCATCAATATTTTGCCATTCCTTATTTGCGGGGTTTGTTTAGCCCTGCGGTGTTAGAGCCGATTCGCATGCACGTGGATGCCAAACGCTATTTGTGTGCGATCGATTCAACCTATTACGACCAGCTATCGGACGATTCCAAGCGGAGTCTTGCCCTGCAAGGCGGCGTATTTTCCACCCACGCCGCGGCAGAGTTTATCGCGCGCCCTTACGCCGCAGATGCCGTTAGCTTGCGTTTGTGGGATGATTTGGCTAAGGACGCTGATATGGTTACGCCAGCGATGCCTTATTTTGCTACGTTGATGGCTGATTGCGCATTAACTAAAGTTACCAGCTAATGGCGCGATGTTCCCTAAAGCGGATGGAACGCATGTCTGGACCAGAGGGTGTTTAAGCCTATTGATTAAGCTGCACGACCTCGCTTCGGGTAGGAAACTGCCTCTACAAGTAATTGTCTTCGATTCTCTCTTTGACAACAACATCTACAGCGGGCTTGTATAATGCAACCCTGTCTTAATAAGGTTATCGATATGACCAATACTACCCATTTCGGTTACAAAACTGTCGCTGAAGAAGACAAGGTGCATAAAGTCGCCGAAGTTTTTCATTCGGTCGCGGCTAAATATGACGTCATGAACGATTTGATGTCGGCTGGCATGCATCGGCTATGGAAAGCGTTCACAATCGCGCAGGCTGCCATACGTCCCGGATTTAAAGTGTTGGATATTGCTGGTGGAACCGGCGATCTGGCTAAAGCCTTCGCTAAACGCGCTGGGCCGAGCGGTGAAGTTTGGTTAACCGACATCAATGAGTCAATGCTGCGAGTTGGACGCGATCGCGTCTTGAATACTGGGTTATCAACCCCCACTTTGCTTTGTGATGCCGAGAAATTGCCATTTCCGGACAATTACTTTGATCGCGTGTCAGTTGCCTTTGGTTTGCGCAATATGACCCATAAGGATGTGGCGTTGTCAGAAATGCGCCGTGTTCTTAAGCCGGGCGGCAAACTGTTGGTGCTGGAATTTTCGAAAGTCTGTGAGCAATTGAAAAAGCCTTATGACGTGTATTCGTTTTCAGTATTACCCTGGTTGGGCAAAAAAATTGCCAACGACGCTGAAAGTTACCGCTATCTGGCCGAGTCAATCCGTATGCATCCAGATCAGGAAACGCTGAAAAAAATGATGCAGGATGCGGGGCTTGCGCGTGTCCAGTATTTTAATTTAACCGCTGGTGTGGCTGCGTTGCACACCGGGATCAAACTGTAAGTACTCTGCCAGGAGGCAGCATGAAAAAATTATTAGTGATATTAATGTTGATTGTCAGTGCGTTGTCGCTGACGATATCAAGTGCAGAAGCTCGACGATTGGGCGGTGGCGGTTCGTTCGGCAAACAGTCTTCCGGGATTTCACGCTCAGTGCCGAGTAGTCCATCGCAACAAAATTTCGCTCGCCCTGCTGCACCAGCGGCAGCGCCCGGCGTAGCCCCTAAACCTGCCAGTCCATTGAGAGGCATCATCGGCGGCGCATTGTTAGGCTTGGGTTTGGGCGCTTTGATGTCCCATTTTGGTATGGGCGGTGTTGGCGGATCATTCCTGATGATCATTTTATTAGCGTTTGTTGTGATTTTTGTGGTCCGCATGGTAATGCGCCGAAATAGCGATCCCGCGCCAGCCTATCCAAATGCCTATTCCGATAGCCCTGGAAGTACGCGTGCCGCTAACGATAATAACAATACAGGTTTCACGCCGGAAATAGGCTCACGCCTCGAACCGGCGCGACCAGCGGCGTTTCAAACTGACACGCCGGTCGCCGGACATGCTAGCGCCCCTTGGGGCGTTCCAGCAGATTTCGACGTTCCTGGCTTCGTGCGGAGTGCAAAAACCTATTTCATCCGTCTGCAAGCCGCGTGGGATAAAGCTGACACCAGTGATATACGAGAGTTTACTTCGCCAGAAATGTTCGGCGAGTTAAAAATGCAACTGCAAGAACGCGGCGCGTCAGCCAATAACACGGACGTGGTGCAACTCGATGGCGAGCTAATGGGCATCGAAACGGTGAATGATCATTATCTTGCCAGCGTTAAATTCAGTGGCTTGATTAAAGAAGCACCGGAAGCGTCAGCCGAGCCGTTCACAGAAGTCTGGAATCTATCGAAGCCAGTGTCGGGGCCGGGCGGTTGGATTTTGGCGGGGATTCAGCAAGTCAATTAAGTGCGTTGTTTAGAACGGTGCAATACGGATTCAGTGACATTATGGTTTTTTGCACTGTTGTACGCCCAATACGCCGCGCAGCGATGTACCGATGACGTATTGACGGAAGACCCGCCTGAATGGACGGAGACGTTTTTGGTTAAGCGTTTTCCTATAAGTAGCGCTCTGATGCGAGATGCGCCGTCAGTTTTAAACAGCTTCTGATAAACTTAGACCGCCCGTGAATTGTCACGGGCGGTTTTGTTTTGTGACCAGGACTTTTCCCTTGAACTTTACGCCTCTTACCGCAGCTGTTAACCATTTGCTTACCCAAGAACCTTGGGCTCAGCGTAAACTTGCCGCGCATGCTGACAAGATCGCTTACATCGATAGTGGTGCAATAGTGCTGAAGTGGCAAATTACGCCAGACGGCTTCTTGCAGGCACCAGTTACGAAAGTGGAATCGGCATCGGCATCAGCATCAGCATCAGCATCAGCATCAGCATCCATTTTGGCCCCAAATGTCACCATACGGATGAAATTGTCGGATTTGCCATTAATGGCGCAAAATCCCGAACGAGCATTTTCTTATGTCACTATTGAAGGCGATGCAGACTTCGCTAATGCGATTTCTCAAGTTGGCTTAGGTTTGCGGTGGGATGCTGAACAAGACCTGAGTAAGTTGTTCGGTGATATTGCCGCCACGCGCCTGGTCTCGATGGCAAAGTCAACGTTACAGACAGTGCAGACGACGCACAAAAAGTTGGCAGAAAACGTGGCCGAATATTTCCTTGAGGAAAAACCGTTGCTAGTACGCCCGCATGCGGTTTCTGATTTTACGCAAGAGGTCACGATATTACGCGATGACGTCGAGCGGTTGATCAAACGAATTGAGCGTATTGAACGCATAAATGCCGGTTCTGCCTAGAAACCGTAGCATCTAGGTGTGTAGATGATTGGGAGTAATAGCGCAGCGAATAGAATGGTCTCTAAAAACAGAAAGATTGCCAGTATCAGAATGGCTAGCGCCGCTTAGCACATTGGACAGTGCAGCCGTCGTACCGTGCGTCAGTTTTTGAAAGAGGTCAAATGCAAAATACTATGTTGAAGGCCGGGCACCAATGATTCTAAAATTTTTACGGGTTATAAAAATTGCACGCGTCGCCATTCGTTATGGTTTAGACGATATTGTGATGTCAGGATTTGATAAGCCGCGTATTTCTAAGTTAATCAATACGCTGTTATTTTGGCGCGATTTGTCTGCTCCCCGTGGCGAGCGCTTACGCAAGTCGCTCGAAGAGTTGGGCCCTATATTCGTTAAATTCGGTCAGGTATTGTCGACTCGCCGCGACTTGCTGCCGGGTGACATCGTCGATGAACTGGCGGGCTTACAAGATCGGGTACCGCCGTTTAGTTCTGACCTTGCAATCGCACAAATTCAGAAATCGCTTAAGGCCCATCCAGATCAACTTTTCGCCAGTTTTGATCGCCAACCTGTTGCCTCCGCTTCCATTGCGCAAGTTCATTTTGCGATGCTCAAAAATGGACGCGAGGTCGCGGTGAAAGTGCTGCGTCCTGGCATGAAAAAATCTATCGATGAAGATGTGGCGTTGATGCATTTAGCCGCTGAACTGGTCGAAAAATTATGGGCTGACGGCAAACGGCTGAAGGCACGTGAAGTGGTCGGCGAGTTTGATAAGTATTTACACGACGAACTTGACCTGATGCGTGAGGCCGCTAACGGCAGTCAGTTACGCCGGAATTTTGCCGACTCTGATCTGTTAATGGTCCCCGAGATGTTTTGGGATTATTGCTCATCATCTGTCATCGTAATGGAGCGCATGCACGGCATTCCGATTTCGCAGCTGGATCGTTTGCGGGCGGCCGGTGTCGACATGCAAAAGTTATCTAGTGATGGTGTGGAAATTTTCTTCACGCAAGTGTTCAGAGACGGCTTTTTCCACGCTGATATGCACCCGGGCAATATTTTAGTGTCGGTTGCGCCCGCTACATTTGGTCGTTATATCGCGCTCGATTTCGGCATTGTCGGAACACTTAACGATTTTGATAAAGATTATCTCTCACAAAATTTTCTAGCATTTTTTCAGCGCGATTATAAACGCGTCGCCGAAGCGCATATCGAGTCTGGCTGGGCACCGAAAGAGACGCGGGTGGATGAGTTGGAATCGGCAGTGCGCGCTTGTTGCGAACCCATTTTTGATCGCCCGTTGAAAGACATTTCTTTCGGTCAGGTACTGTTAAGACTGTTTCAGACTTCGCGCCGCTTTAATGTAGAAGTGCAACCACAGCTCGTCTTATTGCAGAAGACGCTTCTGAACGTCGAAGGCCTTGGGCGTCAATTAGACCCCGAACTGGATTTGTGGAAAACTGCAAAGCCTTATCTTGAGCGTTGGATGAGCGAGCAAATAGGTTGGCGCGGCTTGGTGCAACATTTGAAAATTGAAGCACCGCGATACAGCAAATTATTGCCGCAGTTGCCGCGCCTGATACATCAGGTTCTGTCTCAAGTCGTAGATGGACCTAAAGGTCAGGATGAAAAGCTGCTGTTATTAGCGCTTGCGGAACAAAGAAGAACCAATCATTTACTCGGTATCCTGGTGTATTTTGGCGGTGGATTGATGGGGGGAATATTGCTGACCCTGATCTTTCAGCGTTGGGGATATTTATATTTCGGCGCCTAATAAAAGATTCAGACGGAGAAAATTCTGGTTTGGTTGTCTCACCTTTACACCTGACGCTTCAACGTCGCGCTTGATTATGTGATTATCAGCGCTGCATTTGTCTGCGCAAGTAGTCATTGAACGCGGGTATACATATTGACCTTGAGAATGTGATTTAAAGATTCGTTTATCCAGCATTTAATTGTGTGTTCCTCTTTTGATTGAGAAATTATTTCGCCATGACAACACCGATATCCAATCAGACACCGACAGGCATTCCATCATTCACGACGCGTGATTCGGCTAAGCCCGATTTTTGGAGTGAACGTTTTCAGTCGGCCTTCACGCCTTGGGATAAAGGCGGTGTGCCTTCGGCGTTGGAGGATTACATCAATCGATCTGTACCGACGGTGACGCTGATTCCAGGGTGTGGCGTTGGATACGAAGTTGCCTGTTTCGCTAGCGCAGGTTGGGATGTGACTGCCATTGATTTTTCTGAAGCGGCGGTTAGCGCGGCTCAGGCGACACTTGGTAGTTTGGGTTCTCGCGTTGTCCAAGCCGATTTCTTTACGTTCAATCCGGTGAAGCCTTTAGGATTGATCTACGAACGGGCTTTTTTCTGCGCGTTACCGCCAGCGATGCGCCCGGCCATCGTTGAGCGCTGGGCGGCATTGCTATTGCCGGGTGCGACGCTAGCTGGATTTTTCTTTTTTGGGGATAGTCCAAAAGGGCCGCCTTTCGGTATTGATCGGCCAGACTTGGAACAGTTATTGCTACCGTATTTTGAGTTGATTGAGGATCATCCTGTCACCGATTCTATTCCGGCATTTGTTGATAAAGAGCGCTGGCAAGTATGGCGGAGGCGTCTTTAGAAAGCCAAAACGGTGGATTGCGTCGAGGATGACTAGTTCTCCGATGTATCTTTAATGGCGCAGTCGCACTATCTTCGTGCGGATGCTTTTGGAAACCATTGCGACAGTCATAAAACAGAGCGTGCTTGCGAATGTTAATGGTCGCATGAACTTCAGACCAAAACGCTGTGAGGCAAAACTTATTTCTTTGCCGGGGCATGGTAAGTTCGCGTAAATAAGTGCTTTTTTGCTACAATCTGCGCTTTTGCTTTCCGGGGCAACATCCATGGCTTTGCTCGAAATTCGTAACGTTAGTCGCTTCTTCGGTGACTTCACCGCGGTTAATAACATCAGTTTGTCGATTGAGGCCGGTGAATTCTTTACGTTGCTGGGCCCGTCAGGTTGCGGCAAAACCACTTTACTTCGCATGATCGCCGGGTTCGATTTACCCAATGCGGGCCAAATAATGCTGGATGGCGTTGATCTCGTAGGCATTCCGCCCGAGCAACGTCCTGTCTGCACCGTGTTTCAGAATTACGCGTTGTTCCCACACATGACGGTGAGCGCTAATATCGCCTTCCCGTTAAAAATGGCAAAACTTCCGCCAGCAGAAATCAAACAAAAAGTAGTTGAAGCGCTGGAAGATGTGCGGCTGGTCGGTTTTGGTGCGCGCTACCCGCACGAATTGTCTGGTGGTCAGCGGCAGCGTGTCGCGGTCGCGCGTGCGCTTGTATCCCGACCGAAATTGCTGTTGCTGGACGAACCGTTGTCAGCGATGGACGCGAAGTTGCGCGAGCAGATGCAGATTGAACTCATCAATTTGCAAAAAGAAGTGGGTATTACCTTTGTCTATGTAACCCACGACCAAACCGAAGCATTGGCCTTGTCGCATCGCATCGCGGTCTTGAATCACGGTCAAGTTGAGCAGTTGGACGAGCCATCACGCATCTATAGTTATCCCAAAACCCGTTTTGTTGCCGATTTTATTGGCACATGTAATTTATTAGATGGTGTTATCGAGAGCATCGACGAAGCCACGATGCATCTTGATGTCGCGGGACTGGGTCAAGTCACGGCAGCGTTACCACCTGATGCGGTGATTGGTCGAAAAGGAACGCTGGCGTTGCGCCCCGAAAAGATTCTAATCAGTGCCGCAGTTAGCGGGCACAGTGCGGAAAATCATTTTAAGGGCTACGTGAAAGAACTTCTATATCTCGGTGACGTGACGGTCTACATTGTGCAAACCGAAGGTGGGGCGGCGATAGAAGCACTGCTAGCCAATTCGGCTGCCGGGCGCGCCAAGTTCTTTGAAGTCGGCGATGCTGTTGATGTGGCGTGGAGTTTCGAGGCAGGACATTTTTTGTATGATTCTGTATGAGTGAGGCCGTACCCTTGTTACCGTCACCACGCCCAAGCCCAAGCCCAAGCCCAAGCCCGCGCGGACGATTAGCACGCTGGTTGATTAGCGGGCCGCCGTTGGTCTATCTGCTGATATTTTTTGCGATTCCTAGCCTGATCATGGTGTTTGCATCGTTTCGCTACGCTGGCGATTACGGTGGACTAGAACCCATCTTCGACGCGGCGGGTAAGCTTAATCTGACGATCGAAAGCTATACGCGGTTTGCGTCCGACTTTATCTATACAGCGATTTTTTTGAAATCCTTGATGTACGCATTGATCACCACTTTTTGCTGTCTGATCATGGCGTATCCGGTGGCGATACTCATCGCCCGAAGCGCCAAAAAATATCGCGATTTATTGATTCTGTTGGTGATCCTGCCATTCTGGAGTAATTTTTTGATCCGGGTATACGCCTGGATGATTATTTTGGGGCCGCAATCGGGTTTGACCCGTGCGCTCAATTACGTATTGGGATTGGTTGGCGTGCAGCCGGTGACGCTGTTATTTACCGCGTTTTCGGTGATCGTTGGTCTGGTCTATGTTCACTTACCTTTCATGGTCTTGCCGCTCTATGCTAATTTGGAAAAACATGATCCGGCATTGCTGGACGCCGCGCAGGATTTGGGTGCGTCGGCGTGGCAGCGTTTTTGGCGGATTACTTTTCCGTTATCGCTACCCGGTGTTTATGCTGGCGCGGCGCTGGTTTTCATTCCGGCGTTGGGGATTTTTGCGGTGTCGGACATACTTGGCGGAACAGGCGGCATGATGATTGGTAATGTCATCAAGCAACAATTTTTGGAAACCCGCGATTGGCCATTTGGGAGCGTGTTGTCGATTGTGTTGACGGTCGCCGCACTAGCGGTGGCGGGCGTGGCTATGCTCGCATCAAGACCAAGACGACAAGGATAGAAAAATATGGTGAATGTTCATCGACTTGATGGCATCAATAAACGCACCATCGCGTTATGGGCAGTAGCGGTGTTGGTATTTGGTTTTTTGTACGTGCCGTTGATTATTGTGATGGTGTATTCATTTAATGACTCCCAACTCAACGCAGAATGGGTCGGATTCACTTTTGATTGGTATCGCAAGCTGTTTAATGACCACGAGATGTTAAGCGCTGCCGGAAACTCGCTGATGATTGCCCTGGTTTCAAGCGCAGTCGCGACAGTGCTTGGAACGATGGCTGGTTTTGCGATGCACCGGTATAAGTTGAAGTTACTGCCTTTATTGGTGCTGACGCCGATTGCGATTCCCGAAATCCTTATTGGCGTGTCGCTGCTGATTTTCTTTGTAATGCTCAATATCACGTTAGGGTTGGTATCGATCACGTTAGCGCATATTGCCTTCTGTATTGGTTTTGTCGCTATCGTGGTGCGCTCGCGCTTGTCTGGTATGGATGAAAGCCTGACTGAAGCGGCACGGGATTGTGGTGCGACACCGCTTCAGGCTTTCCGTCTGGTGACGCTTCCGTTAATTATGCCCGGCGTTCTAGCTGGCGCGTTGATGGCGTTTACGTTGTCAATCGATGATTTTGTCATCACTTTTTTTACCGCGGGTGCGAATGCCTCAACGTTGCCGTTACAAATTTATTCCATGATCAAGATTGCGGTTACGCCCGAAGTGAATGCGGTCTCAACCCTGTTAATGGTGCTGACGCTATTTCTTATTATTGTGGCTGCGAAGTTAGCTCCTAGCGCACTGCGCTCGTCGTCTTAATTGCGTACCCATTTGCGTGCTCAATTGCGTGCTTTATTGCCTTCTTAATTTCATCCACATCATCATTCCTCAAGGATTGCCATGAAAAAATTGTTTTCCATGTTAGCGCTGCTCGTTGTCAGTATTGCCGGTGTCACTACGGCTGTTTCAGCGCAAGCGGCCGACGAATTGCATTTGTATAACTGGAATAACTATATCGCGCCTGAAACCGTGCAGCGCTTTGAAGCCTCTTGTAAATGCAAAGTGGTGCAGACTTACTATGGTGACAATGAAGAAATGCTGGCTAAGCTTGCGGCAGGAGCCAAGGGTTATGACATTATTGTGCCCACCGGAAATGCGCTGGATGCTTTGATCAAGCAAAAGGCGTTGAAGCCTTTAGATAAATCGCAACTGCCGAATTTGAAGAATATGAATTCGGCATACATGAATAAGGATTTCGATAAGGGCAATGTTTATTCAGTGCCTTATGCTTATACGATCACGTTGTTGGGCTACAACGAGCAAAAAATAAAAGAACTGGGTATTCCGGTCGATAGTTGGGCGACTATTTTTGATCCCGCCATTCTGGCCAAGATCAAAGGCAAAGTGACCGTCCTGGATTCTGCCAATGAGTTGATCGCAGCCGCCATGAAATATCGTGGCTATTCTGCTAACGATACAGACGAAAAGCATTGGGAGGAGGCGAAGAATGTGATTCTGCGCGCAAAACCGTATTGGGCGGCGTTCAATGGAAGTAGTTATATCAAGGAACTCACCGTTGGGAACGTGTGGGTAGTGCATGGTTATTCGAGTGATATTTTTCAAGCTGATGTAGACGCTCAGAAGGCCGGTCGAAAATTCCGTATTCGGGCGGCATTGCCAAAAGAAGGTGCAGTATTGGCGCTCGACAGCATGGTGATCCACAAGGATGCGCCGCGTCCAGATCTGGCGCTGAAGTTTATTAACTTTATGCTAGATGGAAAAAATGCAGCCGAATTGACCAATTTGATCGGAACCGGCAATCCGAATGCTGAGGCCGCACAATACATCAATCCCGAAATTGCAAAAAATACAGCGATTTTCCCGACAAAGGCCACAGTTGCTAAATTGGAAATGTTGAAGGATCTTGATGGCAAACAGCGCCGCGCATTGAACCGCTTGTGGACTGAAATTCGCGCCCGTTGAGCCGTTTATCTGTTCTACGCG
Organism: Glaciimonas sp. Gout2; assembly: GCF_035018905.1. Taxonomy (NCBI): domain Bacteria; kingdom Pseudomonadati; phylum Pseudomonadota; class Betaproteobacteria; order Burkholderiales; family Oxalobacteraceae; genus Glaciimonas; species Glaciimonas sp. Gout2. The sequence continues at coordinate 102,221 of NZ_JASJXA010000010.1, forward strand.
CACAAGAGAGACCTTTCATGCTGAGCAGATATAACTCCTGTAGTAGCGTAACGGTGTGGATTCCGCAAAAACCTTTATAATTCAGGGTTTTACACGCTTTTCGCGGAGTTTTACCATGCCAATTTACGCCTATCGCTGCGAAGCTTGTGGTTTTGCTAAAGATGTATTGCAAAAAATGTCGGACGCGCAGCTAACTGTGTGCCCAACATGCCATCAAGAGTCCTTCAAGAAACAAGTGACTGCTGCCGGTTTTCAGCTAAAAGGGACGGGTTGGTACGTCACCGATTTCCGCGGCGGTGCGGCGACTGGCAAATCAGCGACCGGCGCGAGCGAGGAAGGCGGCACTTCAACTGCTACCGATAGCGCGGTTGCGGCGACGCCAGCGGCGGCGGCATCGACCAGCGCTCCAGCGTCATCGAATAGTGCACCGGCTAGCACTGCGGCAAGTGCAAGTAGTGGAAGTACTACAAGTACGAGCGCTGGCAATACCACAGCCAGCAAAACATCCTCTTCCACGGCGACCTGACAGCGCTGCGGCACGAATTTTAACTAAACTGTCTTGGGCCGAACTGCCAATCGCGGTTCGCCCCGTTGAAGAAAACCATGCGCAAATATTTCATTACCGGTTTACTGGTTTTGGTTCCTCTGGCGATTACGCTATGGGTACTGAATCTGATCATTGGAACAATGGATCAGTCATTATTGTTCCTACCGGTAGAGTGGCGTCCAAAAGCGCTGATAGGCTTTAATATTCCCGGTCTCGGCACTATTTTGACGTTGTTGATCATATTCTTCACGGGATTGGCAACGCACAACTTTATTGGGCGTCAGGTCGTGGCGTTGTGGGAAGCAGTATTAACGCGCATTCCGGTCGTCAACTCGATTTATTCCAGCGTCAAGCAAGTATCAGATACGTTATTTTCATCCTCAGGAAATGCTTTCCGCAAGGCATTGTTGGTGGAATATCCGCGTCGGGGATCATGGACCATCGCATTCCTGACCGGCGTTCCTGGCGGTGATGTAAAAAATCATCTGGAAGGTGATTACGTCAGTGTGTATATACCGACGACCCCGAATCCAACTTCAGGATTTTTTCTGATGGTGCCGCGTGCCGATACAGTAGAGCTGAGTATGAGCGTTGACGAAGCACTGAAATACATCATTTCGATGGGCGTCGTATCACCGCCTGATCATGTAGAAAAAAAACGCATTAATGATCCTGTTTAGACGATTCGATGCGCTATGACGGTTTATTGACTGTTGCAAGTAAAAATAGACGCACCGCAGACGCAAACAAGACCCCAAGACCCACTGATAGTTACTCTCAGTAACATTGAACTTAACACCTGAACTTCGGAAGAATTGAATATGTCCATGCGAACCCACTATTGCGGCCTCACCACCGAGGCACTTCTCGATCAGACCGTCAGCCTGTGCGGCTGGGTACATCGTCGTCGCGACCATGGCGGCGTGATTTTTATCGACTTGCGCGACCGCGAAGGTCTTGTGCAAATTGTGTGTGATCCTGATCGCGTAGATGTTTTCAAAAATGCCGAAGTCGTGCGCAATGAGTTTTGCCTGCGTATCACTGGTGTGGTGCGTAACCGTCCAGACGGCACCGTCAACAAAAACCTGAAGTCGGGCCAAATCGAAGTATTGGCCCATACGCTGGAAGTGCTGAATGCGTCCGTGACGCCGCCGTTCCAGTTGGATGACGACAATCTGTCGGAAACCACACGTCTGACGCATCGGGTGCTGGATTTGCGTCGTCCCCAAATGCAAAACAATCTGCGCCTGCGTTACAAAGTAACGATGGAAGTGCGTAAATTTTTGGATGCAAACGGCTTCATTGATATCGAAACGCCGATGTTGACCAAGTCAACGCCAGAAGGCGCGCGTGATTACCTGGTCCCGTCGCGCGTGAACGCAGGCCATTTCTTCGCGCTGCCGCAATCGCCGCAATTGTTTAAGCAATTGTTGATGGTGGCAAACTTTGACCGCTATTATCAAATTGTAAAATGCTTCCGCGACGAAGATTTACGCGCCGATCGCCAGCCTGAATTTACGCAGATCGATTGCGAAACATCGTTCATGTCCGAGCAAGAAATCCGCGATATGTTCGAAGGCATGATCCGCCTGGTATTCAAGAACGCACTAGATATCGATTTGCCAAATCCGTTCCCTGTGATGGACTTTGCCACTGCAATGGCAATGTACGGTTCCGACAAGCCGGATATGCGCGTGAAGCTCGAATTCACGGACCTGACCGCGGTCATGAAGGATGTTGATTTCAAAGTATTCTCGGGCGCTGCCAATATGGAAAACGGTCGCGTGGTTGGTTTGCGCGTTCCCGGTGGCGCTGCCATGCCGCGCTCCGAAATTGATGCTTACACGCAATTCGTTGCTATTTATGGGGCACGTGGTTTGGCGTATATCAAAGTTAACGAAACCGCTAAGGGCCGCGATGGCTTGCAATCGCCTATCGTCAAAAACTTGCACGACGTCGCATTGGCGCAAATTCTTGCGCAAACCGGCGCGCAAGATGGCGATCTGATTTTCTTTGGTGCTGACAAGGCGAAAGTGGTCAACGACGCTATCGGTGCATTGCGCGTCAAGATCGGTCATAGCGAGTTCGGTAAAAAGGTCGGCCTGTTTGACGATACATGGCGTCCGCTATGGGTGGTTGACTTCCCAATGTTTGAATACGACGAAGCTGGCGAGCGTTGGAGTGCTTGCCATCATCCGTTCACGGCCCCAAAAGATGGTCATGAAGACTATCTTGAAACCGATCCAGGCAAGTGTATTGCTAAAGCCTATGACATGGTATTGAACGGTTGGGAACTAGGCGGCGGATCAATCCGTATCCATCGTGCTGAAGTGCAAAGTAAAGTCTTCCGCGCGTTGAAGATTGATGCGGAAGAAGCGCAACTGAAGTTCGGTTTCTTGTTAGACGCGTTGCAATACGGCGCGCCTCCGCATGGTGGTCTGGCCTTCGGCCTGGATCGTATCGTCACCATGATGACCGGTGCCGAATCTATTCGCGATGTGATCGCTTTTCCAAAAACCCAGCGGGCACAATGTCTGTTAACTCAGGCGCCATCGGTAGTTGAAGAAAAACAGTTGAAAGAACTACACATTCGTCTGCGTGCGCCAGAAGCCAAAGTGGTTTCTTAAGGTTGACTGCCGTGCGATCAACTTTGTTTATTAAGAGTGAGTCGCTTGTACAATAGATAGTATTCAAAAGCGCGGTTTTCCGCGCTTTTTTTATGTCTCGATCAAATCAGTCTATAGTAAGGTTTAGGTCCGAATTTGTGATTGAAACGGGCTTTATTCTTAGCAACACCATCTGTTTTTTATGTTCCATGGTCGTCCGTATTAGTCGGCCGACTTGGTAGATTAATGGATGATAAAAAAACGTGTGCCATCCGGTCTGGCTTCTTATATTGTTCCTCAATAATTGTTTGCTATTTTTATAGTGTGTGCATGGATAAAATTCCCGAATCTGTTCTTGTTGTCATCCATACGATTGATTTGCAGGTTTTAATGATTTCGCGCACCGATAACGTCGATTTTTGGCAATCTGTGACCGGATCTAAAGATACGCCTGACGAGTCTTTGGTTCAGACTGCCATTCGTGAGGTAGCCGAAGAAACGGGCATTATTGTGTCCGATGGTCAGGTACCAATGTCGCATTTACGTGACTGGCAACTTTCCAACGTCTATGACATTTATCCTATGTGGCGTCATCGTTATGCGCCGGGTGTGACCACTAACACTGAGCACGTTTTTAGTCTCGAAGTGCCTGCAGAAATTCATATTGTTTTAGCACCGCGCGAACATGTCGAGTATCGCTGGATGCCGCACAGAGAGGCTGCGGACTTGTGTTTTTCTCCATCAAACGCAGAGGCGATATTGCAACTTCCTCACCGACTACGGGATGTTAAAAGGTAGTTGTTTCCGCGCTATGACGCTTTTATTTCACGTGGATCAAAAGCGATGAAAATACGAATTGCGACCTATAACATCCACAAAGGCGTCTCCTCTATCGGAAGTCGTCCACGTGTCCATGCTCTAAAGCAAGCGCTGGCATTGATGGAGGCCGACGTCTTCTTCTTGCAAGAAGTGCAAGGGCGGCATGATTTAATGGCTGCGCGTCACTCCGCTCATTGGCCGGAACAATCCCAGCAAGACTTTCTCGCTGGTGATTCTCATCATGCTGCGTATGGAATGAATGCAGTGTATGACCATGGTCATCACGGAAATGCATTATTAAGTCGCTTTGAGATTGCTTCGCAGACCAATCAGGATGTGTCGGATCATGCATACGAGGCGCGTGGCATTTTGCATTGCGTGATAAAAACCCCTCAGGCAGACGTCCATTGTTACGTCGTTCATTTGGGTTTGTTTGGCGGCGGTCGGCGCCGACAAACGGCGGCATTAATCGAGGCGGTGCGTAGTTCGTCACCGCCAGATGCGCCATTGATTATTGCCGGTGACTTCAATGATTGGGGAAATCGACTAAGTGAATTGTTGCGCGTGCGTCTCGGTGTCTCGGAGATTTTTGACGAGCGGATTGCGGCGCACGGGGTGGGATATTATTTACGTAAACTGATGGGACGCGAGCCAGGCATCAAATCGGCGTCCACCGCCAAAATTAAACCGGCCCGCACATTTCCTGCCGCGCTTCCTTGGCTGCGCCTGGATCGCATCTATCTACGCGGCTTTGCCGTAGAATCAGCACATGTATTACATGGACCGGCGTGGGCTAAGTTATCGGATCACGCTCCGATTGTGGCGACGTTACGGTTGAAGTAGACTCTTTATCGTCGGTATTGCAGGACTAATGTCAAGGCAATACCAAACCAATCCCAAGCAAATCATCAAAGCTAATGAGCGGCAATATCGTCGTGAATGTCGTCAATAATGTAGCGCATAACCCTTAACCGGCATATCTCATGACGATCTGTTTTTTGTGTAGCCTATGCGCGCGGTAAATTTTACCGCTGACAATCATATTGACCTGTTGCAAAGTGGCGCGGAATTTTTCCCGGCTTTAATCGCGGCCATTAATGGCGCGCGCGACGAGGTCTATCTGGAAACGTATATTTTTGCGGCCGATGCCACCGCCCAACGGGTTAAGGCGGCGTTGATGGAAGCAGCAAAAAGAGGCGTTGCGGTCAGAGTGGTGACCGACTGGCTTGGCACTGGGCGTGCACATAACACTTTATTAACGGAAGAGTTTCTTGGCACGCCCATCAAACATCGCATCTTTAACCCTTGGTTCCGTCGCGGGGTGGTGCGCACTCATCGTAAATTGTGCGTGGTCGATCACCAGATCGCGTTCGTCGGCGGCATTAATATTAATGACGATATGTTCACCGATGATGCGCGACATTTGCCATTGCCTGCCCCGCGCTGGGATTTTTCTATCCGCATTGTGGGGCCTCTTGTGCCAACAATACATGCCGAATTGGAGGCACAATGGATGCGTATGGGTGGGATAAAATTACGTGCACGGTGGGATGAGTTTAAGCGTGCACGCGTAAAGATAAACATGGCGTCGCATGGGGCCGCATCGGCAGGGTTAGTCATTCGCGACAATTTACGCAATCGACGAACGATTCAACGTGCTTACATGCAAGCATTGGGGCATGCACGCGAAAGCGCTTTGTTAGCGAATCCTTACTTTGCACCGGGCCGTAAATTACGCCAGGCCTTAGTTTCTGCTGCACAGCGCGGTGTCAAGGTGACTTTGCTACTCGGCGTCGGACATTATCGTCTGCAGGATGCGGTGACGCACTCGTATTATCCCAAGTTACTCAAAGCGGGCGTCAGAATCGTCGAATATCGCAAGACCGCGCTACACGCTAAAGTCGCTGTGGTGGATGACGAATGGGCCACCGTGGGATCGAGTAATTACGACGGTTTGAGTCTATTGGTGAATCAGGAGGCGAATGTCGTCATTCGAGATGCAAAATTTGCAGATTTGTTGCGCCAGAAAATCGAAGCGGGTATCGCGGATGGTGTAGAGGTGCAATCAGCTGAATTCGGGCACAGATCGTGGAGTCGGCGGCTGTGGTACGGATCAGCTTTTTTCGTCTATCGCTTTGCGATGAGAATTATGACGATAGGTAATAATCACTAAAAAGCAAAAGGACCGAACAATCGTTCGGTCCTCATTTTTATCCCTCAGCCTCATTCGGGCCTGATCGCTCATCAAATTATGTAGGTGAATTAACGCTGCATCTTACGATACGGCGCTAACTAACTCGCTTATATTTGAACCCACGCTCCCTTGAATACGACCGGTCCTGTTGGTCCGTTTGGATTCGGTGAGCCTCCTTTTGGCTCCAACGTTACAGCCAATATTGGTATCGATTGTGGCGTAGCATTCGCAGGTAGAGGCAATGTCACACTGCCATTGGCTGCAACCAGACCCAGCGAACGTGGTGGACCCTCTTTTGGAACCGCCCACAATTCGAGACTCTTATCAGCCGCCACCGATTGCGCTGCGATCACTTTCACAACCATCTGACCATTCTGTGCCGCAGTCACCACGGCAATGGGTGTTGCTTTATCATCGCTCAACATCGCGACGTAAGACGTGACCGGTGCAACCGGAATGGGTGCCAGTTGTTTAGTCATTAGCAGCGATACCAAAATCAAAGCTGCGGTGGTAGACACCAAGCCAAGCCCGCGCCAGAAACTCAGATCTTCTCGTAGTGATAGCCAGAATGATGCTTTGCGTTTGCGCGCTGCGAGTATTTGTAGTCCAAGGCGTTTTTCAATGGTGAGCCATACGCTTACCGATGGCTTACTCGCCGGAGTCATTTCTGCCATTGGATACAAACGGTCTTGCCATTCCGCCACCGTCAGTCGCAGCGCTGCACTGTCGAGCAAATAGCTTTCAAAGCGTCGGCGTGCCCCGCCGCGCAGTGTGCCAAGCACAAACTCTGCTGCTAACTTCTCTAATAATGCTTGGTTTTGAAGAATATTCATTAATTTTGCTCCAGCTTGCCTAGGCAGGTCCGTAATCGCTCTAATCCTCGCCGGATCCAAGTTTTAATGGTCCCGATGGGGAGCTTCATTTGATCTGCTACCTCGCTGTGCGAGAGATCATGAAAAAAAGATAGTGCTATCGCTTGTCGGTGCAAGCCCTCGAGTTTTGCCAGGCAGCCCGCGAGCGCTTTTGAATCGGCGCTCAGCTGCAGCGCTTCTAACGGCGTTGGATCTGCACTTTCCATGGCGGTAATGACCTCTTTGTCAAAAGTATCCGCATCAATTTCAACGTCATGGTCAGTGCGGCGCAAAATATCGAAGGCTTTATTGCGTACGATTGTCGTCATCCACGTCATGGGAGCCGCAAGGCCGGGTTGATAACTACCGGCACTGTTCCAAATGTTGATGAAACTTTCTTGTAAAACCTCTTCTGCCGCTTCACGCTTAACTAATATACGTAGCGCGAAGCCAAACAGTTTCGATGATGTTGCGTCGTAGAGAGAACGGAAGGCGCTGGCGTCTTTTTGGGCAACGGCGGCAAGCCAGATTTTCAGTTGCGCCGGTTGTAGTTCAGTAGAAGACAATTCGATTTCCTTCGCAAGATATTGGGTCATTCAGCATGTGCTTAATATCCGGAGGTACGCCTGGACAAGGTAACAGCCCTTTACGGAGCAATCAGGAATTATTAAAGTGCGTGTTGATGAGACTTTCTGAGGAATAGGTTAGCGCAAACTTGTTCACGCGGCAACTTTTCACTGTTGTTTTTGTATCTGTACTTTTCCTTTTGTTCCCAATAAAAAGCCCGTCAATGCAACGGGCTTTAAATCAGCGCGCTTCAAAATAATTGAAGGATCAGTTGAGCAAGGGATTGTGTCTTGCGCAATTTATTTTTTGAGAGAGTCGCGAATTTCTCTTAGCAACAGGGTGCTTTCAGGATCAGCAGCGGGTGGCGTTGCGGTTCTGACCTTGTTGACCAATCGTACCATCTGAAAAATGATGAAGGCTAAGATAAGGAAGTTCAGCAAAATAGTGATGAAATTGCCATACGCCAATACAGCGCCAGCTTTTTTCGCTTCGACTAATGTCATCGACGCTGCCTGCCCGTTCAGGGCGACGTAGTAATTAGAAAAGTCGAGGCCGCCAAAAATCCTGCCGATAATCGGCATGATTATGTCCTGCACTAGAGAATCCACAATTTTTCCGAAGGCTCCGCCAATAATCACACCGACAGCAAGATCAATCACGTTCCCCTTGACTGCAAATGCCTTAAATTCTTCAAGCATGCTCATGATGGGTTTCTCCCGGATAATCTTTTAATAAAGTGCTATTTTATATCGCGTTGAGAACTTGGTGGGTTATCAGAATGTGACTTTTTTGCCATATACACCGCTATGCTGCGGCAAAACCATGTTTCAGAGGGGAAAAGTCAGGCCGATTTTGCCATTTCTACTTAGAAATAAAAAAAAGTTCCGTGAATTTAAGTGACAAAGTATCTATTTCCTTTAAAACAGCGGTCAGCTTCGTTATAATCTAGGGTTGCTAGAAGTTTCATGCAGGTTTCGTATTTTGACTGATTGGGGTTGGTATGAGTATCGAAAAGCAGGTCGATTCAAGTCGACGTGGTTTGCTCGTCGCTACGTGTGCGGTGGGTGGTGTGGCAGGTTTGGCCACAGCGGGGGCCTTTGTGTCTACCTTCCAGCCGTCTGAGCGCGCTAAAGCCGCAGGAGCACCAGTAGAAGTAGATATTTCCGGTATTAACCCCGGAGAGATGAAAGTGTTCGAATGGCGCGGTAAGCCAGTGTGGATCATGAAACGTACGCCGGAGCAAATGAAGGGACTCGAACATACCGCTTCTGAAGTCGCCGATCCGGAATCGCTCAAGCCCTATACAATGGATCTTCCCGACTATTGTAAAAACAAAGCAAATAATCGTGGTCACGTCGGCCATGAATCCACATTGGTGCTGGTTGGTATTTGCCCGCATCTCGGTTGCTCGCCGTCATCCAAGTTCGCGCCAGGTGCACAACCTTCGCTGCCAGATGACTGGGAAGGTGGTTTCCTATGTCCATGCCATGGCTCGACTTTCGATTTGGCTGGCCGTGTATTTAAGAACAAGCCTGCTCCAAACAATCTTGATGTTCCGCGTCATATGTATTTGTCGGATACCAGGATTCTGATTGGTAAAGACGAGAAAGGTGAGGCTTAATCATGGCATTCCACGAAAAGAAGCTACCGGCTAATGCGCCGATTGCCGACAAAGCGTTGAACTGGGTTGATTCCCGTTTTCCGCTCACTTCCACCTGGAAGGCTCATCTTTCCGAATACTACGCACCTAAGAACTTTAACTTTTGGTACGCCTTCGGTTCGCTTGCGTTGTTAGTATTAGTGATTCAGATCGTAACCGGCATTTTTCTGGTCATGCACTACAAACCGGACGCAACGCTGGCATTTGCTTCTGTTGAGTACATCATGCGTGATGTGCCGTGGGGCTGGTTAGTGCGTTACATGCACTCGACCGGTGCATCGGCATTTTTCATCGTCGTCTATCTACATATGGTGCGTGGCCTGATGTACGGCTCTTATCGCAAACCGCGTGAACTGGTCTGGCTATTCGGCGTCGGTATTTTCTTGTGTCTGATGGGCGAAGCATTCATGGGCTATTTGTTGCCATGGGGCCAAATGTCCTATTGGGGCGCGCAAGTTATCGTCAACTTGTTCGGTGCAATCCCGTTTATCGGTCCTGATTTGTCGTTATGGATTCGTGGTGATTACGTTGTCTCAGATGCAACCCTGAATCGCTTCTTCGCGTTCCATGTGATTGCTATTCCTCTGGTATTGATTGGCCTCGTTGTTGCGCATATCATTGCGTTGCATGAAGTTGGATCAAATAATCCGGATGGTGTTGAAATCAAAGACACTGTGGATGCCAATGGTATTCCGCTGGATGGTATTCCGTTCCATCCTTACTACTCGGTACATGATGTCATGGCAGTTGCTGTGTTCCTGATTGTCTTTAGTACAGTCGTGTTCTTCGGCCCGGAAATGGGCGGTTACTTCCTTGAGTACAACAACTTTGTTCCTGCTGACTCGCTGAAAACGCCGCCGCATATCGCACCAGTTTGGTACTTCACGCCGTATTATTCGATTTTGCGCGCAGTGACATCCGACTTTATTATTTACCTGCAAGCCGGCATTGCTGCTTTTGTTGCTTTGATATGGTTGCGGTCGAGTCTTACATCGATTGTAAAACTCATTGCAACGGTGATCGGTTTGGCAATCATTGTGGCGATGTTTGTCCTTGATGCAAAATTCTTCGGTGTAGTTGCGATGGGCGTATCGGTTGTCATTCTGGCCGGATTGCCATGGTTGGATCACTCAAAGGTCAAGTCGATACGTTATCGTCCTGACTGGCATAAATATGTCTACATCTTGTTCGGGATTACTTTTGTGATTCTCGGATACCTTGGCGTACAACCGCCATCGGCCTTGGGGGGAGTGGTGTCGAAGGTTTGTACTTTCATTTACTTTGGCTTCTTCCTGTTGATGCCATGGTGGAGCGCAATGGGCACGTTCAAGCAAGTGCCTGATCGCGTTACTTATCATCCGCATTAAGTCGTAAAGAGGACATACATGAAATTGCTAAAAAGTTTGATTGCGACTCTTGTGCTGCTGCCAGCGTTGGCTTTTGCCAGCGAAGGCGGTTATCCGCTCGATAAGGCACCGGATCGCACCAAAGACATGTCGGCTCTGCAAAGTGGTGCCAAGCTATTTGTTAACTATTGCTTGAATTGCCACTCTGCGTCGTCGATGCGTTATAACCGTCTGCGCGATATCGGATTGACCGAAGATCAGATCAAAGCCAACTTGCTGTTTACAAGCGACAAAGTGGGTGATTTGATGCACGTCGCCATGTCGCCGAAGGATGCCAAAGAATGGTTTGGCGCCGCACCACCGGATTTGTCGGTGATTGCGCGTGCTAAAGCGTCTGAGGCAGGTTCTGGTCCGGATTGGCTCTATACCTATCTGCGTACTTTCTACAAGGATGATACGCGTCCAACTGGCTGGAACAACATGGTATACCCCAATGTCGCAATGCCACACGTGTTGTGGGAGTTGGAAGGTATTCGTACTGCCAAGTTCGAAGACGTCAAGGACCCCGAAGAAGAAGGCAAAATTGAACATAAGTTTTCTAAGTTCGAGCAAGTCACACCAGGAAAAATGACACGTTTGGAGTATGACGTTGCAGTTGCTAACCTAGTGTCATATCTTGAATGGATGGGCGAGCCAACACAAAACACGCGTAAGCGTCTGGGTGTATGGGTTCTACTCTTCCTCGGATTATTTTTCGTCGTGGCATGGCGTCTAAATGCGTCGTACTGGAAAGAAGTGAAATAACAATTTCATGCTCGCGTTTTTGCGGGTATGCGTTTTCGGGTGAGCCGTACCGCGCCTCACCCCTTTGTTTTTAAGGAACTATAAAATGATGGTTCTCTATTCAGGTACAACCTGCCCATTTTCGCAACGTTGCCGTCTCGTTTTGTTTGAGAAAGGCATGGACTTTGAAATCCGTGATGTTGATCTATTCAACAAGCCGGAAGATATCTCGACGATGAACCCATACGGCCAAGTGCCTATTTTGGTTGAGCGCGATCTGATTTTGTATGAGTCGAATATCATCAACGAATACATTGATGAGCGCTTTCCGCATCCACAACTGATGCCAGCCGATCCGTTGATGCGCGCACGTGCACGTCTGATGTTATTCAATTTTGAAAAAGAATTGTTTGTTCACGTACACGTCTTGGAAAATGAAAAAACCAAGGGCGCAGAAAAAAGTCATCAAGTCGCACGCGCAGAAATTCGCGATCGCCTGACGACGCTGGCACCTTTGTTCTTAAAGAACAAGTACATGTTGGGTGATGAGTTCTCGATGTTGGATGTCGCTATTGCCCCATTACTATGGCGTTTGGATCACTACGGTATCGAGTTGTCGAAGACCGCAGCGCCGTTGATGAAGTACGCTGAGCGCATTTTCTCGCGTCCAGCCTACATCGAAGCGCTGACCCCGTCAGAGAAAGTAATGCGTCGTTAATCGACGGATTTAAATAGCCTGTATAAAAATAGGTTATATTGTGCAGTTGCTGGCCCAGCAGCTGCACGATTTTTGTATTTGGCCAATCTTTCAGATTACCTCGTAATTTGCTTTATTTTTATCGCATGTTACGCACTTGATTTAGCGCACATACCAAATCTTCAGTTCACATTTGTATTTCCTTCGTATTGATGATGTCCGAAACTTCTACTAAACCCTACTTGCTACGCGCCATTTACGAATGGTGTACCGACAACGGCTTCACCCCTTATCTGGCGGCCAAGGTCGATGCCAACACGCGCGTCCCGCAGCAGTTCGTAAAAAATGGTGAGATCGTACTCAACATCAGTTTCGAGGCGACCAGCAGCCTTAAAATGGACAATGAATTCGTTAATTTCAATGCACGTTTCGGCGGCGTCTCCCGTGAAATTTCGGTCCCGGTAGAAAATGTCATCGCGATTTATGCCCGTGAAAACGGACAAGGCATGGCGTTTGAAGTAACCAAGTTAGCGGAGCAAAAGCCAGTCAACCCGGACGATCAAAATGCGCAAACCAAGCCCGCATCAAGCGCTGGATTTCCTGCATTGACATCGGTTCCATCGCCAAGTACAAACTCTGGCGACAAAGAAAATAGCGCTGATCCAGAAAAAGATCCGGAACCACCAAAAAAAGGTGGAAGACCCACCCTAACGCGAATTAAGTAATGTATAATTCTGTTCTCGCACATTTGCTGGCTTAGCTCATCTGGTAGAGCACCTGACTTGTAATCAGGGGGTGGCGGGTTCAAGTCCTGCAGCCAGCACCAATATCTAAAAGGCCCACAGTCATGTGGGCCTTTTTCTTTTGTTCCGCAAAACGGCATTTGTTCCGCAAAACCTCATTTTGTTGGCTTAACCAGCTTTCCTCTGCGATATCGGACGTAGCGTGCTGTCATAGTCGCTGTAGCATGTCCCAGCTGATATTGAGGTATACAACCGTTATTGTCAGTCCCCGCCATCTCCCGCAGTTCTCAAAACCGAAAGCCTCTATTTTTAATAGATATACGCCTGCGTGTTGTATCGAAGCGAGACCGCAGCGCACACCAGGTTAATGGATGCTCCGCTTTATTAGCAGATACCGATATTCCACTCATTAAGTATTTCAAACCTGCTCCAGTAACGCCTTAAACTTTTCAATCGGTAACGGTTGACCAAATAAATATCCCTGGTAATGCGTGCAGCGTTTATCCAAGAGGAATTGTCGTTGATCTTCCGTTTCGACGCCTTCAGCAATAACGTCCAGGTTCAGACTGTGTGCCATGGCTATGATGGCACACACAATCGCTTTATCGCTGCTATCGGTGGCGATGTCGCGTATGAACGACTGGTCAATTTTTAGCTCAGAGATCGGGAGGCGCTTGAGGTATTGCAAGGATGAATAGCCAGTGCCAAAGTCGTCCAGTGAGAAGCGGACGCCGATTGCTTTTAATGCACTCATGATGGCAATGGCGTTTTCGACGTTCTTCAGCAACAAGCTTTCGGTGATTTCCAGCTTGAGACGCGTTGGGTCGATGCCATGGCGTTTTACTAACGATTCGACGAGTGCGACAAAATCAGCCTGGTGAAATTGAACGGCACTAATGTTCACCGCCAGAACCAGATCGCGGGTTCGCGCATCATGCCTCCATATCTTGAGCCGGTGACAGGCCGTCTCCAGCACCCATTGCCCAATGGGCAGGATTAAACCAGATTCTTCCGCTAGCGGAATAAATTGAGCGGGAGGTACCAAACCGCGATCTGGATGTATCCAGCGAATCAAAGCCTCCACGCCAAATGGACTGTGCGAACTATCCACCTGAATTTGGTAATACAACTGAAATTGCTGGTTTTCCATTGCTTTGCGTAAGTCGGCCTCAAGCGAAGTGCGGGCGTTAATGACTTCCTGCATTTTCGGGTTAAAGAATCTCAGGGTGTTGCGGCCTGCTTTCTTGGCCTGATACATGGCGATGTCAGCACGTTTCAGCAGTTCTTCCGCAGACTTGCCCTGATCTTTAAAAAGCGCCGCGCCGATACTGGGCGTGCTGTGATATTCGTGCGTGGCAAGCAAGTAAGGCTGATTGAGCGTAGCGAGAATTTTATCGCCGACGGCTTGAGCCTGTATAGCGGCTTCAATCGGGTGTTCACTCAGGTCTCCCAGCATGACGACAAACTCATCTCCACCAAGTCGCGCCACGGTGTCGTTTTCGCGCATACAAGACTCCAGACGTAGCGCTGTCTGTTGTAGCAGTAAGTCACCGAAGTCATGGCCAAGCGTGTCGTTGAGATCCTTGAACTTGTCCAGATCAATGAACATCAACACACCGTCCCGACCACTGCGCTCACTAGAGGCGAATGCGTGATGGAGACGATCTAGCAAAAGCCGTCGGTTGGGCAGACCAGTGAGCGTATCGTAAAAGGCTAAGTTATTAAGCTCTGTTGCGAGCATTCCTTTCTGTTCATTTTGAAAGGCGAGTTCTTTGTTGGCAACGACAAGCTCCGCCACCCTTTTTTCTTTCTCTTTATTTTGAAAGGCGAGTTCTTTGTTGGCAATCGCTAATTCGGCGGCGCGTTTTCCTTTTTCTTGGTTTTGAAAGGCGAGTTCTTTGTTGGCAATGACGAGTTCCGCTAATTCCGACAACTCTTTCATATGATGCGCCCTCTTTCTAGTCGTTCACTGGAGCAGAGACGTGGACATACTAATCCTTGTCCGAGTTTCGCCGACGGAGGCGCTAAGAGGCGGCCGATATGCTGCGGGAGTAATCTGAATCGTGCCTTGCTCATTTTTTAACCTGTTCGAGTAACAGTGCAGAGCAAGTAACAGTGCAATGGATCGTGTTCCGATAGTCACTCAAGATAAATGTTGGTTATTCTATGTTTTTGCGCTAATGGACAACATAACGGTAGAAAGTATCAAAATTTCAGGCCGGCATCGGCTTACTGCCTAAAGTGGCCTTGAACGGTGCAAAGGCAATTATAGCGCCCTCTGTGATTTGATTGCACGAAAGAAATCAGAACGTTGCTCCACGGAAAAAATTAGCTGGAAACTATCGGTCACCCATCTAATCGTTGGACGCTATCGTAGAAAGATTGAGAAAGATTGATAAAAATTTATTAAATATTAAGATTTACGGCAATATCGGACATCGCCGAAGTTCGTCGATCGCATCTGAGCGCCGGACATTAGCAGACCTTCGCATATTCTTACCGCCTCGACATAGCCTTCGTTAAGCAACGTTTTAATTAAAACAACGCCTCGATAATCCTATGTGTAAATCATGAACGCGTCCCCTTTTTTAAATTTGCGCTAATCGGAAAACTCGTTATCTTCTGCCGATCCCTGAAAAAAAAGGGAACGGGTTTAGTCGCCTGAATGCAAAAAAAGCGCACAGACCGCGTAATGCGGTATTTTTATGTGTGTCTGCCTTGGTTCGTCCTTAATGGGCGGCGGCAGGGAAGCCTTCGTGCTTGCTGGTTTTCTTTTTTGCACCAGTCGACTAACCCTGTCATTTGCCGCGCACCCCGTTTAGTCGCGGGAAGCGGTTTAACCGCAAGAAAGGAACGAAGCATGTCTAGTACGAGTACGTCTACATCCTCCCGTTTTTCTTCCCGTTTTTCACCACATTTGTCAGCAGATTCAGCGCTGACGAAAACCAAATCCGATCAAGCTGTTTCTAGCTATATGGCGTTGTTCACGACCGATTTTTCGGGAGGAGGCCCATGCCCTGTCGGGGAGATGCCAGCATGAGAAACCCCACCGCGTCAACATCAGGAACAGACGCTGTCCATCAGCCATTTTCTTGGTTGCCTCTTAAATATAGAACGGATGGACCCGCTCAATTTTATGCTCTGACGATGGATGTCTGCCAAGGTATACAAACCTGTATTGATCTGACTCACTTCAGCACGATGGATCGCGATGGGGACGTTAGCGATACGATGCCAATGCTGAACATCGTTGACACGGATCGCTTGTTTGGTCTTGCTTTAACGTCGTCTCAGATGCTGGCAGAACTTGCCGCCGCTCGCATCGATAGGCTCAATCGATAGAAGAAATACCCGCGCCAGCAAAGGTGAAGAGTAACGTGCGCTTCTATTTAATTCTGCACGTATTTTAGATCGTCTAACGACTTCCTTATTTACCTGATTGCGTGCATTTTTCTTGTCTGGCAAGATGGAAGGTCGCTATAGCAAAGTGACATTCCATCTGTCGTTAAACGCCCGACTTTGCATGTCGGTTTGATTCTGGTTAAAAGGATTGTCCGGGAAAAATAATGGTGTTTGTATCCGTCACACGTTTGCGAGTCAGGTCTGTGCGTTATTTGCCATTTTTCTTCATTCATGCTCTGCTATCGTCCATTCAGGCATCGCGCTCAACAGGCAGCCTTGATGTGCGCCTTTTACGGGATCAAAAGAGTACTTTCTGGACTATCACTTTATGGCAAAGCGAGTCCGCAATGCGGCTCTTCATGACCAGCGGCTCGCATCGCCAGGTCATGCCCAAACTTTTACATTGGTGCGATGAGGCGTCAGTCGTTCACTGGAATCAAATTTCTGTCTTTGTGCCGGTCTGGATGGAAGCGCATCAACGGATGCAGCAAGAGGGTCGGCGCTCGAAAGTAGACCATCCTTCTGAAGATCATCTCGCGTATGCCATTCCTCCGCCGGTGGTTGGCAAAACAAGGCAACTGCGATTCAAATAAACAACGGTCGCGTTGATGGAGCGGTCACGTTTTTTTGATCACTATGCTGACTTTCTCAGCGGCACATTGATGAGTTCCCCGGGTCAATGAACTCGGTTATCGGCGACGTGAGCGTGGTAATTTATCGTAACATTCCCTTCGAATTTCCTTTGGGAATTATTGAGATTCGTCTGTGTATTGATGAGTAAAATTATTCATTTTTAACATAATATTTTATAGAAATATTTCTATATTGCATTTTTATAATCTGCTGTGTAAGATGGGAAAACAGAACTTGGCCAGCCGATATGCCTATCTGAATTTCTGCGGCGCGATGGCAGCGCAGTCTGCCCCACTGCATGATGCCGAGGTGGTGTAAGCCTGGTCTTTCTGCTGATATCGCTCTCGGTATTGCGTACATGAAATCAATTAAATCGTGAGGGATAAGGAATGTACGGGCTTGTCAATCAGGCAGTGAAGGAAATGGTGATCGAGGGATATGGCGAAGCCATGTGGGGGAAAATTCGATCAGAGGCAGGCGTTGTGGATGTGTTTGTTTCCTTGGATCAATATCCTGAAGATCTGACGGATAAATTGGTGAAGGCAGCGAGCGCTATTTTGCATACGAGCGCCAGCGAAATTTTGGCGGGTTTTGGTGAGTATTGGGTGGGATTTGCTAGCCGAAACTATGACTATGTTTTGGATATGTCAGGGCAAGATTTTTTGGCGTTCATAAAAAATCTGAACAACATGCATGCGCGGATTGGTCTTTGGATGCCAGACCTGAAGCCACCATCATTTCTTGTTACTGATGAAACGCGTGGCGCTTTTAAGCTTCAGTATCGTTCATCACGTAGCGGCTATGCACCAATGGTAAAGGGTTTGCTAAAAGGTTTAGGTGAGCGCTTCAACACCGATGTCAGTATTGAGCACGTGCGTGGGGCCGAACAAGGATTAAACTTTGAGGAATTTGCAGTTTGCTATGCTCCTCGTGCGCAGCCAGAAGTATTGTAGATGACGAAGGAAATCTCCTCCCCAGCGCTGTTGTATGGCATACCGCCTGCACTGATGCAGGAGGTATTTCCGTTTCATCTTGCCTTTGATTGCAAGGGGCAGATTGTTCAGCATGGCGAAAAAATGTCACGGCTTGTGCCATCGCTTGCATGCGGTGCCAGCGTTCAAGACCTGTTTCAGGTTGTCACGCCTACTGGATTGCTCATGAATTTTGACTCGATTGCGAGTCAATTGTTTTCAGTATTTTTTGTGGAGTGCCTCCAAACCCGGCATATCATCAAGGGACAAATGTTGGTGTGGAATCGCCCTGAGGGAGATTTGATGCTTTTCCTTTGCTCACCATTTGTCAGCGATGTGCAAGGCGTGAAGGGCCTCGGTTTGTCCTTCAATGATTTCGCGTTGCATGATTCGACGGTAGATTTCCTGTTTTTGATAGAAGCAAAAGCACGCATGATGCAGGATTTACGCAATCTCGCTGAGCGTCTCAAGCTTGAAGTGCAAGTACGCTATGAGGCCGAGCAAGCATTGCAAGTCATGAATGAGAAACTTGAACAACGGGTCAGTGAGCGTACCACAGAGTTGGCGGTCCAGAAAAACAGGGCCGAAGTGGCGAATAAGGCAAAGAGTAGTTTTCTCTCCAATATGAGTCATGAGTTACGTACGCCGCTCAATGCAATATTGGGCTATACCCAAATCCTTCAAACCGATCAGAATCTCAATCAGCGTCAGTTGGCTGGCTTGCACACGATTTACGAGAGCGGCGAACATTTATTGACGATTATTAATGACTTACTCGATTTAGGAAAAATCGAGGCCGGTAAATTTGAGTTAAATGTAAGAACGTTTAATTTGTGTGGATTCTTGCAAGCCATTACTAAAATGATCAGCGTGCGCGCGCAGCAAAAATACTTGATATTTACGGTGGAGATGGCGCCTGATCTTCCCCAAAAGGTACGTCTTGATGAACTGCGATTGCGCCAGATTTTACTTAATCTATTAAGTAATGCGATCAAGTTTACCGAGAAAGGGCAGGTCACCCTTAGAGTGGGCAGTGAGCCGTTTGCGCGTGGTCAAGCGCGCCTGCGGTTCGAGGTCCAGGATAGCGGTATCGGTATTCACTCAGATCAACTGGAGGCAATTTTTCGGCCCTTTGAACAGGTCGCTGCAACCCAAAATCAATTTGGTGGAACCGGTTTGGGGCTATCCATCAGTACGCAGCTAATACACATGATGAAGAGCACCATTTATGTCGAAAGTAAAGTCGGGGAAGGAAGTATTTTTTGGTTCGAGTTAATAGCGGACGTGACCGATTCCGAACGCGATAAGGTGTTGATACCAGAACCGTTCGGAGGTGAATTGTCGCTGGTTCCGCAGGAATGCATGACGATTCCACCGCCCGATGAAATCGAAAAGCTGTATCAGCTCGCCTTGGTCGGCAATATTCGCAAAATTAATCAGTACGCTAAAAAACTGATGGAGTTGGATCCGCGCTATAGCGGGTTTGTTGAAAAGCTGTGTTTTCTGGCTAAAGACTATCAAACCAAAGCAATCTTAAAATTGATTGAACAGCATCTGTCGGGTAAAGAGAGTACATGATGCCGATTGTAGACCCCGCTTTGCGGAATCAGACTATTTTGATCGTCGACGACACCCCGGCAAACTTGAGGGTTCTGGTAGATTATTTGGAGGAATTGGAATTCGACGTGCTGACCGCCCAAGATGGGGAGGAGGCGTTGAAACGGGCGCAGTTCGTACATCCTGATCTGATTTTACTGGATGTGATGATGGTCGGTATGGATGGGTTTGAAACCTGTCGCCGTATGAAAGCTATCGATAGCATTGCGGATATCCCGGTAATTTTTATGACGGCGATGACGGGTACCATGAGCAAGGTGGAAGGTTTTAATGCTGGTGGTGTCGACTACATTACCAAGCCATTTCAAATTGAGGAGGTATTTGTACGGATCCATACGCAACTTCGCGTACAGGCAATTCATCGACAATTATCCATACAAAATACGGCATTGCAGGAAGCGATTACGCAACGGGAACGACTTACCGAAAGAATGCGGATAGCCGCGTTGGTATATCAGAATAGCGGGGAAGGAATGCTGGTATCGGACATTGCGCTCCGGACGGTGGCAATTAATCCTGCATTTTCCAGAATCACCGGATATAGTTTTGATGAGGTTGAAGGTCGCGCATCGGGTTTGTTTAGCAAAGAGTCGCGGGAGAGTACACCGTATCTGAACATGTTAGAGGCGTTAAGAGTGGTGGGCTACTGGGACGGAGAGTTCTGGGGCCGGCGGAAAAATGGTGAGACTTACGCCAAGTGGATGGTGATTAATACGCTCAAAAATGAGGATGGATCGTTGCAAGGCTATGTCACGTTGTTTTCCGACATTACTGACAAAAAGAAATCTGAAGACGTCATATGGAAGCAAGCTAACTTCGACGAATTGACCGGGTTACCCAACCGCCGCATGTTTAGCGCGCGCTTGCAGCAGGAAATAAAGAATCATCATCGCGCTGGTCGCTTTATGGCGTTGTTATTTATTGATCTCGATCACTTCAAGGAAATAAACGATACGCTCGGGCACGCTGCCGGTGATCTTCTTTTGAAGGAAACCGGGCGTCGTCTTACCGCTTTGACGCGCGCTTCGGATATCGTTGCACGCCTTGGTGGGGATGAATTTGTCGTGGTGTTGACGCAGATGGGTAAAACTAGTCCCGTTGAGCGGATTTCGCAGCAGATTATCGATCAATTAGCGCAGCCTTATATTTTGGGTGTAGACGTTGCCTACATTTCGGCGAGTATCGGAATTTCGCTTTATTCCGATAGCGTCACAAGCACTGCTCAACTGCTGAATAATGCGGATCAGGCGATGTACCTGGCCAAACAAAAAGGTGGTAATTGTTTCAACTATTTCACTCCCTTCTTGCAAGAGGCGGCGTTGCGCCGCAGAAGTCTGATCAACGATCTGCGTACTGCGATTCAGACCAATCAGTTCCTGCTTCATTTTCAACCCATTGTAGAGATGGCAAGTGGTCGCATCCACAAGGCCGAGGCATTGGTGCGTTGGCGTCATCCGGAACGCGGTATCTTGGGGCCAATTGAATTTATCCCCGTGGCGGAGGAAACGGGGCTGATCATAGAACTGGGCGACTGGGTTTTTAGAGAGGCAGTTCTCTGGACTAAGCGTTGGGCCGAGCAGCGGCCGCACGGTCTTCAGGTCAGCATTAACATCTCTCCAGTGCAATTGAAAAAAGAAGGTAATCGGCAGGAGCAAGAATGGTTGGCGCATCTGGATGAGATAGGTCTTTCAGGTAACCATGTTGTACTTGAAATAACCGAGGGTTTGCTGCTTGGAGAAAATTCAAAAATAGCAAATAAGTTATGCCAGTATCGAACGGCCGGTATGCAGATGGCAATAGATGATTTTGGCACCGGTTACTCATCCTTGTCGTATCTGAAAAAACTCGATATCGATTACCTGAAAATCGACAAATCATTCATTTCCAATCTCGCCTCCGATGCCAACGATAGGGCGATCTCAACGGCTATTATCGTGATGGCACATAAGTTGGGGTTGAAGGTCATTGCCGAAGGCGTGGAGACGGTTGAACAAAAAGATTTTCTGCTCGCCGCCGGTTGCGATTATGCGCAAGGATATCTATATTCACGGCCGGTAATGCCTGAGCAATTTGAACAATTGCTACTCCAAGATCAGGTTAGTCCGGGTCGCGTTGGGGCGGTTTAGTACGAAATTGACCCTTGCTTCGGCTTTGCAGTCTTGCCGATACATGGCATGTTGTACCGAAAGCAAAGTTGCTGCTTTCCTTCTGCCGTCGTACGTTTGGTTTCATCCTATCTTCTACATCCATGGTCAGCAAGTCTCCTTGCTTTCTGGTAAAGTCATTATCGTTTTTGCAACTCCGTCATTGGACGTTAGTAAGAACGACATCAACATAAAAAAGCATATTTAATAAAAATAGGGAGATAACAATGTTTAGGATTTGTTCGCGTAAACGTTTCAGTTTTGCACGCAATACGTTAGTTTTTTTATTAAGTGGATTTACTGCGGTGGCTGTCGCTCAGGAGAGGGACGATCACCAGCCAAAACGCTTTCCGCAATTGACGATGGAAAATATTTCGCCACAATCGAAGGTTCTTGCCGAGGAGATCGTGGCCATATCGAGCGTCGGCCTGTCGGGTCCTTACAACGTCATGCTGCGCAGTCCGGTGTTCGCCGATCGCATGAAGCGACTGCTGGATTATCTACGATTCGAAACGTCGCTGCCGAAGCGCCTTAATGAATTTGCGATTCTTATTCAGGGACGCTTGTGGACGTCTCAAGTTGAATGGTTCGCCCATTATCCTTTAGCGCTGAAAGCAGGTTTGCCTGCGTCGGTGGCGGATGATCTCAAAGCTAATATTCGCCCTCGAGGAATGCAACCCGATGAAGAAGTTGTGTACGACGTCTGCATGACCATCAGTGAGCATCACGAAATCAGCGATGCGCTGTTTAATCGCGCCAAGGCCATTTTGGGTGAGCAACAATTGGTCGATCTCGTGGCCGTCAGCGGTACTTACGTGACCGTGGCAATGTTGCTTAGTCTGGGTGAGGAGTCGGTGGCGGCGAACAAAACGTTACCTTTTCCAGAAAAAGGTCGCTGAGCGTACGGCACACGTATTAATTTTTAGTGCAGCGAACCGGTGCCAGGCGATGATGCGCGTTTTGTCATTTGTAAAAGCCGGTGCGCCGAAACGTGTGATACTGATCTGGCAATAACCATAATAATCAAGGGAGACTAGGTGAAGATTTTCGTAAAGATAGT
This sequence comes from Glaciimonas sp. Gout2, assembly GCF_035018905.1. Taxonomy (NCBI): domain Bacteria; kingdom Pseudomonadati; phylum Pseudomonadota; class Betaproteobacteria; order Burkholderiales; family Oxalobacteraceae; genus Glaciimonas; species Glaciimonas sp. Gout2. The sequence continues at coordinate 124,861 of NZ_JASJXA010000010.1, forward strand.
AAAGGTTTTAATGGTATTACTGATGATGGCATCTGCGGGTATGTCAGCCGCAGCAGATGGTGAAAAGATTGTGATGCAGGAGTTTATGGTGCCTTCTGCCGATCCTGGCATTCAACTGTATGTGCGCAATAAGCATCTGCAAAGTATTAAAAAATTTGGTCAAAATAAAATTCTTTTATATGTCCACGGTTCAACTTATCCATCAGAGACGGCCTTCGACTTGCCACTCAATGGTATGTCCTGGATGGATTATATTGCGCAGCATGGCTACGACGTCTATCTGGTTGATCTGCGTGGTTATGGACGCTCGACGCGACCGCCAGAAATGTCGCAGGCAGCGGATCAAAATGCGCCGCTTGTGCGAACCGAAACGGCGGTGAAGGATGTTGGTGCAGCGGTCGACTTTATTCTCAAGCGTACCGGATCGCCGAAGCTTGATTTGCTGGGCTGGTCTTGGGGTACGAGCACGATGGGCTGGTATACCTCGCAAAATAACGATAAAGTAAATAAGCTGGTTTTATACGCGCCACAATGGTTGCGCAACGACGCCTCGCTGACCGATACGGGTGGCAAGTTGGGCGCGTACCGTTCGGTGTCGATGGATTCCGCCAAAAAGCGCTGGCTAACGGGCGTGCCGGAAAACAAAAAGGAGTCGTTGATTCCAGCCGGTTGGTATGAGCAATGGGCGCAGGCGACACTGGCGACCGACACGGTGGGTGCGAGTCAAAGCAAACCGGTTTTGCGTGCGCCAAACGGCACAGTGCAAGATTCTCGCGAGTTTTGGTCGGTAGGGAAGCCGCTTTACGATCCTGGCCTGATTCGGGTACCGACATTTTTGGCGCATGCGGAGTGGGACGCCGACCTTCCTAGTTACATGTTGCACGCGTATTTTGCAAAGCTGACGAACGTTCCTTATAAGCGCTATGTAGAAATTGGTGAGGGGACGCATACGATCATCATGGAAAAGAATCGCATGCAATTGTTTCAGGCGGTGCAGGGATTTCTGGATGAGGATATCAAACCTGATCTGTGAAAGTTAATGTAAAACGCACAGCCTGGGTGCATGGCGTCATGGTGGAATGGTGGAATGGTGAAATAGTAGAATAGTAGAATAGTGACGCCTTGGTTCAGATGGGCAAAGTCGGGTCAGCGAATCCTCTGAATTTTTATTTATGTGGGTACGCGCCTGATTAATTGCCGCGCAACTATCATCCTATTTTGGGAACCGCTATGGAACTTCGGCAGCTACGCTATTTTGTTCGCGTCGTCGAGCAAGGCAGCATGGGGCGCGCTGCCCGTGAACTTGGCGTCGTCACTTCTGCGCTCAGTCAGCAAATAAGTCGGCTTGAAAGCGAACTATCGACGCGTTTATTGCAGCGCACGTCGAGCGGTGTCACGCCTACTGATGCCGGACTTGCGTTCTTGCATCAGGCTCAGCTTGCATTGCGTCATGTTGATGATGCGGCGCGTGCGGCGCAGCAAGCTCGGCTGTCGGGCCATGTCAGCGTCGGTATGGCACCAAGCACTACCGGCGTCCTCGGTTTGCCTTTCATGTGCGCGATGCGTGAACGCTATCCCGACGTTCGACTGCATATGGTGGAGAGTCTGTCGGGTCATTTGACAACGATGCTCGGTGCGAGGCAAATTGATCTTGCGATTCTGTTCCATGCCGATCCTGCCCAGCGCTGGAGCGTCATGCCGTTGTTGGAGGAGCGCCTGTTTGTCATCGGTGCAAGTGATCTTGCCGACCTTCCTACCGGCAAACGGGTGCGGTTGGCGCAGCTGGCAAACCTGCCCTTGATTCTTCCTAGCGGACCGCACGGTCTGCGTTCAATGCTCAACGCTGCATTCGCACGCGCCAAATGCACACCGCATATCGTGGCGGAGATTGATGGTCTGGCGATGTTAATGGATGCGGTACGTGCTGGTTTCGGTGCGACGATTCAACCCGGCGCAGCGCTTGCGCGTGGTGATAGCGAGCGACTGACCGCGGTGCATATTTCGGATACGCACGCGATTCGCTCCAATATGCTGGTCAGTTTATCTGACAATGAGCTATCGCCATCGGGCTTGGCTGCGCGCGTGGTCCTGGCCGATGTGACGCGGTCTCTGGTATCTGAAGGCCGTTGGCCGGGTGCGACTATTCACAAATAGTGAAGACCTCTTGTCTGATCTGCCGCTAGTGCGTGAAGACCTTGACGGCTATAGTCCTTCAAATATTGGGGAGACAATCTTGATGTTTGATGTATTAGTAATCGGCGGTGGAAATGCTGCACTTTGTGCCGCTTTGATGGCGCGCGAGCAGGGCGCATCAGTTTTACTGCTCGAATCGGCCCCGCGCGAATGGCGTGGCGGCAATTCTCAACACACACGCAATTTACGTTGCATGCACGACGCACCGCAAGACGTGTTGATTGATGCTTACCCTGAAGAGGAATACTGGCAAGATTTGTTGAAGGTCACTGGCGGTCTTACCGACGAAAAACTCGCCCGTCTGACGATACGTGCATCAGCCACTTGTCGGGACTGGATGCGTAGTCATGGCGTGCATTTTCAGGCCCCTATCTCCGGCACGCTTCACGTTGCCCGCACCAATGCATTTTTTATGGGCGGGGGTAAGGCGTTGGTGAATGCTTATTACCGTAGTGCCGAAAAGCTGGGCATTACGATTCGCTATAACGCCGCCGTTGATGCGCTTGATCTCGATAGCGAAGGCCGATTTCTGGCAGCGAGGATCGGCACGGAGCGGATTGAAGCGCGCAGTTGCGTGTTGGCTGCCGGTGGTTTCGAGTCGAATCGCGAATGGTTGCGCGAGGCTTGGGGCCAGATAAATGGAGAATGGGTCGCCGACAATTTTCTCATTCGCGGTACGCGTTTCAACATGGGCGTGTTGCTGAAATTCATGCAAGATGCGGGAGCCGACATGATCGGTGATCCTTCGCAGTCGCACTGTGTGGCAATTGATGCGCGGGCGCCGCTTTACGATGGCGGTATTTGTACCCGTATCGATTGCGTCTCGCTGGGCGTGATGCTCAATAAAAATGCTGAACGTTTTTATGACGAGGGTGAAGATTTTTGGCCTAAGCGGTATGCGATCTGGGGACGTCTGGTAGCGCATCAACCGGGGCAAATCGGTTACTCCGTGATTGACTCAAAAGCGATAGGACGTTTTATGCCACCAGTTTTTCCTGGTACTAAAGCGAACACATTGCAGGAGTTAGCTGTGCTGGTCGGCCTTGATCCAGTGGCTTTTGTGCGAACAATCGAAGAGTATAACGCCGCGTGTCGTGTGGGTACTTTCGATCACGGCATCCTTGACGATTGTCATACCGAGGGCTTGGTACCGCCAAAAACACACTGGGCGCAGCCCGTCGATAAAGCGCCGTTTTATGCTTATGCACTGCGGCCTGGTATCACGTTTACCTACCTTGGCTTGAAAGTCGACGAGCGTTCGACGGTGCACTTTGATGGCAAACCGAGCCCAAATTTGTTTGTTGCCGGTGAAATGATGGCTGGCAACGTGCTGGGCAAAGGCTATACCGCTGGGGTGGGAATGGCGATTGGCACCGCCTTTGGGAGGATTGCTGGCACTGAGGCGGCGCATGCTGCCGGGGTTTCAAAGAAGTACCAGAATAACGAAAAGAAAGTGCGCCATGGAGCTGCTTGAAGTTTTGATCAACGATGCGCGAGGGCTGGCGACTAACGAAATCGAAGTTGATCGTGTGATGACAATTTGCAACTCTTGCCGCTATTGCGAAGGTTTCTGCCCAGTCTTTCCTGCAATGGCCCGGCGTCTTGAGTTCGGCAAATCCGATATTCATTTTCTCGCTAATTTGTGCCACAACTGCGGCGCTTGTCTGCACGCGTGTCAGTACGCGTTGCCGCATGAATTTGCGGTCAATGTACCGAAGGCCATGGCGCAAGTGCGTTTGCAGACTTACACCGATTATGCGTGGCCGCCTGCATTGGGTGTGTTATATCAGCGTAATGGGTTGACGCTTGCGCTGGCCGCAGCTGGCGCGCTGGCGCTGTTTCTGGCACTGACCATGTTATTAAGAGGAACGCTTTTATTTACGCCGCTGGCGGGAAATTTCTACGCGATTTTTCCCCATAATACCTTGGCGTTAATGTTTGGGAGCGTGTTTCTGTTTGCGATGCTGGCGTTGGGAATCGGCGTGCGACGCTTTTGGCGCTCCGAGTCGCCCGGGCCAACTTCGGGTAGCGCCGTTGCAGAAGCAACCGGCAACGTATTGCAATTGACCTATCTGGGCGGTGGACATGGAGAGGGGTGCAATAACGCCGACGATGCTTTTACCTTGTGGCGACGGCGCTTTCACCATTTCACTTTTTATGGTTTTACGCTCTGTTTTGCGGCGACGTGCGTTGCGACGCTGTATCATTTTCTGTTCGATTTGCACGCACCTTATCCTGTGCTGAGCTTGCCTGTTTTACTCGGGATCGCCGGCGGTATAGGATTATTAATTGGGCCAGCGGGATTGTTATGGCTCAATTTACGACGCCATCCAATGCATGGAGATCAAGCGCAAAAGCCGATGGACCGTGGCTTCATTGCGTTGCTTTTGCTGACGAGCGGAACCGGTCTGGCCTTGTTGATCTGGCGTGATACCGGCGCAATGGCGTTGCTGTTGGCAATTCATCTGGGCGTGGTAATGGCACTGTTTTTGACGCTGCCGTACGGTAAGTTTGCGCATGGTATTTATCGTAGCGCCGCATTGCTTAAATGGGCGATTGAAAAGCGTCAACCAACCAAATTGCAAACGGGTGATGAATGACGTGGCATCAAGACGTGCAACGAGATTTTTGTTCATTTAATCATCTCGGTATTACCCAAACAAAAATACCTACAAAAAATTATTCAACATCCTTTTCAGGAGACAAGTCATGACCGTGCCGACAACAGATGCATCGGGGAAATCATCCTCTAAATGGGGCGCGGTCTTACGCGTCACTAGTGGCAATTTTCTTGAGCAATTCGATTTTTTCTTATTTGGCTTTTACGCCTCGCAAATTGCTAAAACATTTTTTCCTGCGGGGAGTGAATTCGCGTCTCTCATGTTGACGTTCGCAGTCTTTGGAGCAGGTTTCCTGATGCGTCCGGTTGGCGCGATCGTACTGGGTGCTTATATTGACAAAGTGGGCCGCCGCAAGGGATTGATCGTGACGCTAGCGATTATGGCTAGCGGGACCATTCTGATCGCGTGTGTGCCAGGTTATGCAACCATCGGTCTTGTTGCGCCGTTGTTGGTGTTGATCGGTCGTTTATTGCAAGGTTTTTCTGCTGGCGCGGAACTGGGTGGCGTCTCCGTTTACTTGTCGGAAATGGCGACTCCCGGCAACAAGGGTTTTTATACCAGCTGGCAATCTGCCAGTCAGCAAGTGGCTATCGTAGTTGCCGCCGGACTCGGATATGGATTGAACGCCTGGATGTCGGCCTCCGCCATTGTCGACTGGGGTTGGCGCATTCCGTTTTTTATTGGTTGCGCCATCGTGCCGTTTATCTTTTTTCTGCGTCAGTCGTTGCAGGAAACCGCAGAGTTTAGCGCACGCAAACATCATCCGAGCACGCGTGAAGTATTCAGTTCAATGGTGCAGAACTGGCGTACGGTTGCTGCCGGTACTTTGCTGGTGGCGATGACGACCACGACGTTTTATTTGATCACCGTGTACACGCCGACGTTTGGCCGGTCCGTGCTTAAGCTGAGTACATCGGATAGTTTATTGGTGACGTTATGCGTCGGTATTTCGAATTTTATCTGGCTACCAATTGGTGGCGCATTGTCGGATCGAATCGGTCGACGACCTATTTTGGTTGCTATCACCGTACTGGCGATTTTTACCGCCTATCCGACCTTATCCTGGCTGGTGAGCGCTCCTAGTTTTGGGCGCATGCTCATCGTATTGTTGTGGTATTCGTTTTTCTTCGGCGTCTATAACGGCGCAATGGTGGCGGCCTTAACAGAAGTAATGCCGGTGAACGTGCGGGTGGCTGGTTTTTCGCTGGCCTTTAGTCTGGCTACCGCCGTCTTTGGCGGATCTACGCCTGCCGTATCGACGTTCCTTATTCAAATCACGGGTGACAAGGCTGCGCCAGCGTACTGGATGAGCTTCGCCGCGGTGTGCGGACTTATGGCGACGCTGATTCTTTATAACGGTAAGGGTGCGCAGGTAGAAAAGCACATTGCCGTACGTCCAATGTGAAAAATCGGAGATCAGGATCTCACTGACGTAGACGGCTTTGCAGGCCGCTGCATAACCACTTTGCTACTTTTTCAAGTGGCAATTTATGGCCCTTCGTTTTTGTTAGGGTACGACGGACTGTCTGTGTTTAGCGCTTTTTTTAGCTGTTGGGACTTTGGTATTTCTCTTCGCGACATGGATTTTCTCGTCGAAAAAAATGCCAATTGGCAATTCGCGTAAAATTAGTTGGAGCAGGTTGAAGCAGGTTGAGTTTTATTAATTGTTAGGAAATTTATGAAAATGCAAGATCTTACCGGTAAGGTCGCGGTAGTGACGGGTGCTTCAAGCGGTATTGGTGAGGCGACTGCGCGCCTTTTAGTTCAGGAAGGGGTGCATGTTGTGCTGGTCGCGCGACGCCGTCAGCGTCTGGAGGCCCTCGCTGCCGAACTCGGTGAGGCTGCATCTATTATGGAAGCCGACGTTGCTGATAGCGTTCAGGTGGGAGCATTGTTTAAATATGTTGGCGAACGGTTCGGTGGGCTTGACCTGCTTTTTAATAATGCGGGTTTGGGTATTCATGCAAAGTTTGAATCCAGTCAACCGGATGACTGGAAAAAAATGATCGATGCAAACCTGTACGGTGTTTTGAATTGTACGCAGGCGGCTATTCCTCATTTGCGTGGTCGCGAAGGCGCAATGATCTGCTCAGTGTCCAGTGTTGGCGGGCGGTATGGTGTGGAAAACTGGTCGGTGTATAGCGCCACCAAATACGCTGTGGTAGGCTTTCACGATGCACTGCGTAAGGAACTGGGTCCAGAGCGTATTCGGGTAACGGTGATTGAACCCGGTGCTGTGTGGACCGAATTTGGCGAAAATGTCAGCACAGCGTTGAACCAACGGCGTGAGCAATTAAATGCTTTGACCTCCGAAAACATCGCTCAGGCGTTGGTATATGCATTTGCGCAACCTGGAAATGTGTTGGTTGAAGAGATTTTGATCCGCCCCGTATTGCAAGTCGCACCTTAGTTGCAACGCAAGAAACCATTGACTCGAACGTCGTGACAGGGCGTTGGTTATGGACCTTCAGAATCAATCCCCAGCTATCTGTCAATATATTGATTGATGGCAATATCAGAATACCGAGATTGATCGACGTAAAGGTTTGGTTTAAATTTCAGACTCACTCGCCAAGTCGCGATCCTCGGGCTACACTATTCGCTCCAGTTGCCGTTATATTCTCGACAATATAGGGCATCACCACTTCGGACACGCGGTATTGTTGCAGCGAAAGATGTCTGAACGTGCTTGACTTCGAGCGCACTCTAACTACTACACTCAATGCCATGACATCTTCCCTGACGATTCAACAAGCTGCGGTAGCCACCGGACTGACCGCGCATACGCTGCGATATTACGAGCGGATAGGTTTGATTGATCCCATTCCACGGCAGGACAATCAACACCGACTTTATCGTGATGAAGACATCGTTTGGATTGGTTTTTTGCTGAAGTTACGTTCAACAGGATTGCCCATTCGGAAAATGTTACGGTATGCGGAATTGCGCAGATTGGGCAACCAACAGGCAAGTGTATCGGAACGGAAGATGCTATTGGAGCAACATACATTATCGCTAGAAGCAACGCTCGCAGAGTTGCAAAGCAATTTGGCTGTCTTGTACAAAAAAATTGCGATGTATGCCGACATTGAAACGACTTTGAATGCGCGCCCGGCGATTAACACTTTTGAGAGGGAACTTGGACATGAGCACAACTAACACTACGACCACATCGATGACGCGGATGACCACGCGCACACTCGGCGTGAATGGCCCGACAGTTTCTACTATCGGCTTAGGTTGCATGGGTATGAGTGATTTTTATGCAAATCGGGATGATGTGGAGTCGATTGCGACTATTCATCGTGCCCTCGAATTGGGTATTAACTATTTCGATACTGCCGATATGTACGGTCCGTACACGAATGAGGAGCTTATTGCTAAAGCGATTAAAGGCAAGCGCGATCAAGTTTTTATCGCGACCAAATTCGGTTTCGTCCGCGATAGCACTGACGTCAACGCACGGGGAGTCAATGGCAGTCCTGAGTATATTCGTCGTGCCGTTGAGGGAAGTCTTAAACGGCTTGGGGTGGAAACCATTGATCTTTACTATCAGCATCGCATCGATCCGAATACGCCCATCGAAGACACGATCGGCACCTTGGCTGATTTGGTGAAAGCGGGGAAAATACGCTATATCGGTTTATCCGAAGCATCGTCAGAAACGTTGGAGAGGGCGCACAAAACGCATCCAATCACAGCACTTCAAAGTGAATATTCTCTTTGGACGCGCGATCCGGAACAAGGTGTACTGGCCACCTGCCGCAAACTGGGCATTGGGTTTGTTCCTTACAGCCCGTTGGGTCGCGGATTTTTGACCGGTGCGATCACCAAGCCAGAGCAGTTCGCCGAGGATGATTATCGTCGTAACACGCCACGTTTCCAAGGCGACAATTTTGCAAAAAATCTGCTGCTGGTTGATAAGGTGAAAGAACTCGCGGTGCGTAACGGCTGCACTCCCGGGCAACTAGCACTGGCTTGGGTATTGGCGCAGGGGAATGATATTGTTCCGATTCCTGGTACCAAACGCCGCGCCTATCTGGAAGAAAATGTGAATGCCGTTGGTGTGACATTGGGTAAGAGCGAGTTGGCAGAGCTCGACGCGATCTTCCCATTAGGGGTGGCGAGCGGCACTCGATATGTTGAGAGCAGTATGAAACTGCTGAACGGATAAGAGCGTGTTATTGCGCTGAAAAAAAATGGCTACATCGGCAGATTGATGTGGCTAATTCAGCGTAATTCATTGGCTAATTTAGCCGACATCAATTAGTTTTTTGGTGCGGCAATATGGCTTCTTGAGGATATATCGGATACAAAATCAGCGCTCAGCGATAGATGTTTTCATCTATCGCTGTATTCTTTTAAGCGTCAGAAAATGGCCTCCTTTAGAGCATTCTAATTTGCTCCCAATCGGTCAGGCCCTGGAATATTTTATCTATTCCATCTTGTTTTAAAGTTCGCATACCTTCTCCGATTGCTGTTTCTAAAATGTCGGGGACGTTTGCTTTGGCATGAATTTTTCTTTTGATGGCAGCGCTATTAAGCAACAATTCATGGACGCCTAATCGACCTTTGTAGCCGCTTTTGTCGCATTTTTCACATCCAGTTGCCTTGCGTAATATGAAGGCATGGTTATCTTTGTTATAGCGTCTCTGCCAGTCAGCAATGACATCGGCTGGTTGGAGCTTTGTTTCGTGACAATATTCGAAAGCAAGCATATCGATTTGCGCATCGGTGGCTTCATAATTTTGGCAGCAATTGGTACATAATTTGCGCGTAAGTCGTTGACCGACGACGCCCAATAATGCATCGGCAAAATTGAAGGGATCCAGACCGAGATCCAAAAGCCGCACTGCGCTTTCGACTGCGCTATTGGTATGCATGGTGGAAAATACCAGATGGCCGGTTAATGAAGCCTCAATCACCGTTCGGGCAGTTTCGGGATCACGCGTTTCACCGACCATGATCACGTCTGGATCTGCACGCAAGAAGCTGCGTAATATGGTGGCAAAAGTCCAGTCGATTTTCGCCTGAACCTGCACCTGCCGAAGGCCTTTTTGGGTAATTTCAATGGGGTCTTCGACCGTCCAAATTTTGCGCTCGGGCGTATTGATATAACTGACCAGCGAATGTAAAGTAGTGGTCTTGCCGGAACCGGTCGGGCCGCAGACGAATAAAAGACCATGCGGTTTGAGTGCCAGTTTCTGAAGGCCCTCTAACACCATCGGTGACAGACCCAATGCATCCAAAGATAATGCCTGCGGTGCTGCCAATATGCGCATGACGATGTCTTCGAGGCCTTCGGTTGTTGGCATAGTGACGACCCGAAGTTCGATTTTGGCTGGACCGAACTGCTCAAAGTTCATTTTTCCATCTTGCGAGCGCCGTTTCTCGGATATGTCCAGTCGGCTCATGATTTTGAGGCGGGAAATTAATGCATTTCGGAAGTTTGCCGGAATGTTGGAATAATCCTTCATTGCGCCATCTTTACGAAATCTCACGCGCGTTGGTTCATGTCCCTTCATGGTTTCAATATGGATGTCAGAAGCCCCTTGTTCATAGGCGTCCATGATGATTTTATTCACCAGGCGAACCATGGTGTTATCGGACTCGGTGATCACGTCATCGGCGGGCTCGTTGGTGACGGAGCCGCTGCTATCATCCAGTTTGGAAACAAAATCTGCAATATTCTGGCGTTCACCTTGCGTGCCATAAAACTTGGAAATCACGGATGCGAGGTCGGCCTCGGATGCCATGACAGGATCAATAGTATGTTTCGTGTAGACCGTGAGTGCTTTTAAAGCGTCCGATGAAAGCGGGTCTTCCATTGCAACCACCATCCGGGTTTGCGCACGGTATAACGGCATGACTCTATAGCGGCGGACGAGATCACCGGGGACTATTTTGATCAGTTCCAGATCAAACTGGAACTTCAGCAAAGTGACAAAGGGGATGCCCAGTTTTTGTGCGAGGACTCTCTTGATAGTGTCTTTGTTGACCACACCCATATCACATAGAATATCGCCTAAATGTATTCGCCGATCCGAGGCCTGACGCTGGAGCGCCTGTACCAATTGATCTTCCGTGATAAGGCGCTCTTGAATCAGCGCCTCCCCAAGTCTTAGATGCGGTATTGACTTTTGTCTTTGTAAAGCTGTTTCAACTTGCAACTCCGTGACTAGATTTTCCTGTTGCAGGTAATCGCCTAATTTGGATGCACGGAGTTCATTTTGTCTTTTTAGTCCGGCATCTAACGCATCGGCAGAGACAATTTTTTCGTCTACAAGTATCTTTCCCAGCTTTTCGCCAATTTGATAGTTAGCAATCGATCCAGCTGGAATGAACCAGCGCAATACGTTATTACCGACTGTGGAAAGAAAAAGGAAAAGCCCCGTTTCGTGCGGAACGAAGGCGACGGTTTCAGTAATCAGGCGCTCGCCATCATTGAAGGAAATAATGCATTTTTGCTTAACAGAGACGGAAGGTGCCTCGTGCAATCCCGCTGCTAACGGTAGGGACAATCTTTGGAGTGTAACCGGATTGGTCAGACGGATACTTTTTATGGCTGAAAATCCGATGTGAATGTTTTCACCTGCACGTTCAGGGTGAAACTCCAATTGGGCTGCGTCGAGATTAAAACGTATTAGTTCGCCGACTTTTTGGCGCCCATCGTGCAAGGTCACGACGCACGGCACGATGTGGTTATTTTCTGCTGGCGGAGTGGTCGCTATTACCTCGAAGTGAGCGGGTGTGGGCCATTCCAAATCGAATTCCATTGGTTTCTCCATTTAAGTTCAAAAGCCCCCTGTTACGTTCTGATGACGTTCAGGGTGTCGTGCTTGAAATTGTCATGCGTACCCGCCGGAAGAATACATCCGCTTTTTTGCCACTCCTAACTTATATGAAACTCTCTAGTTAATTCTTAAACAGATTTGCCAATTCCAGACCAGGTTCTGGCGCGCGCATAAATGTTTCACCTATCAAAAAAGAGTGTACGTTGGCGTCGCGCATTTGCTTTACGTCTTCTGCTGTTCGAATACCGGATTCGGTCACGACCAGCTTGTCGGGAGAAATATGCGGTAGCAAAACCAGCGTATTTTCCAGCGACGTTTCAAAGGTACGCAGATTGCGGTTGTTAATGCCTAATAGCGCTGTTTTTAGTTTGAGGGCAGCGGTAAGTTCTTCTGCGTTATGTACTTCAACCAGCACGCTCATCCCAAGCTCTAGCGCGATGGCTTCCATTTCTGCCATTAAGCCATGATCAAGAGCCGCAACGATCAGCAAAATAGCATCGGCACCCCAATAACGCGCCTGATAAATTTGATACGGATCAATCATGAAATCTTTACGCAAGACCGGAAGTGCGCAAGCCGACCGCGCTTGTTTCATGTATTCCGGCGAGCCTTGAAAAAATTTCTCATCAGTGAGTACGGATAAACACGCAGCGCCATGCGTCGCGTAGCTGATAGCGATATCAGCGGGGCGGAAATCAGCACGAATGATACCTTTTGATGGCGATGCTTTTTTGATTTCAGCGATGATGCCAGCATTACCAGCATCGACTTTGGTTCTCAGTGCGGCCTCGAAGTCACGCAACTGTAATCGGGCATCGGAATCGGTTTCGACCTCACGTCGCAGACTGGCTAGGTCACGCTGTTTTTTGGCAGCGGTGATTTCGTCTGCTTTGACGTCGAGAATTTTATTTAATATATCGGACATAGCGGGTTTCCATTTCGTATTCTGAATGCGCGTATTCTCGCGGATTGGAATGTATTTAACTAGGTGTTGGCACCAAGTGATTGCGTGGCTTGCACAAACTGTTCCAGTTTGCGGCGCGCAGCACCTGAAGCCATGACTGCGCGTGCTTTAATCAAACCATCGGCAATTGAATTTGTAATGCCCGCAGCATAGAGAGCGGTGCCAGCGTTGAGGGCGACAATATCCCGAGCAGGGCCCGGTACGTCATCGAGCGCTTCGAATATTTTTTCTTTTGACTCGTGCGAATTGGCGACCTTTAAATTGCGGCTAGCGATCATTTGTAGCCCGAAATCCTCCGGATGTATTTCGTATTCGCGGATTTCGCCATCGATCAATTCACCCACCAGCGTTGCTGCGCCGAGCGACACTTCATCCATATTGTCGCGGCCCCAAACAACGATTGCACGCTGCGCACCAAGGCGCTGCAACACGCGCACCTGGATTCCTACCAGATCAGAATGGAACACGCCCATCAGGATATTCGGTGCGCCAGCGGGATTAGTGAGCGGGCCTAAAATATTGAAAATCGTCCGCACGCCTAGCTCTTTACGCACCGGTGCCGCATATTTCATCGCCGCATGATGGTTTGGCGCAAACATGAAGCCGATGCCGGTTTGGTCTATCGAGCGCGAAACTTGCTCCGGTGTCAGGTTGATGTTGGCACCCAATGATTCGAGTACATCAGCGCTGCCGGACGAAGAAGAAACACTCCGGCCGCCATGTTTCGCAATGCGTGCACCAGCGGCTGCGGCGACGAACATGGTTGCTGTAGAAATATTAAAAGTCTGTGCACCGTCACCGCCGGTTCCGACAATATCGAGTAGATTGCTGGTATTTGTGGTCGGAACCGGGGTTGCAAATTCCCGCATCACTTGTGCAGCAGCGGCAATTTCGCCGATTGTTTCTTTTTTAACGCGTAAGCCCATGGTCAATGCTGCGATCATGACTGGCGACATTTCACCCCTCATGATTTTGCGAAAGAGATGCAACATTTCATCGTGGAAAATTTCGCGATGCTCAATGCAGCGCAAGAGTGCTTCTTGGTCAGTAATCGGCATGAACTTCCTCTTGAGGCTTTACGTGGACGACATCTTTAATACCAATGCCATCGTATCCTGAATACATGGGTAATGTTAGCGCGCAACGGCTGGATGGCCGCTACGTGTTGCTGGATCAGGGTATATCTGAATGGTTGAGTTAGCGTTCCGCAGGCATCTGGATCGAATGTCAGATCGAAAAGCGCCCGGCAACATTAACGCTGTAAGAAATTTTTAAGCAGAGCGTGACCATGTTCGGACAAAATGGATTCCGGATGAAATTGGACGCCTTCAATATCAAGCGTCTTATGGCGCACCCCCATAATTTCACCGTCATCGGTCCACGCTGTGATTTCCAGGCAATCGGGTAAGGATGCGCGTTCGATCGCCAGCGAATGATAGCGCGTGACATTAAACGGGTTGGGTAAATCCTTGAACACGCCAACGCCGGTATGATTAATGAGCGACGTTTTGCCATGCATAACTTGTTGTGCACGAATCACTTCACCGCCGAATGCCTCGCCAATTGCCTGATGTCCCAGACAGACGCCGAGGATTGGCAGCGTGCCGCCTAACTTTTGCAATAGCTCAACGCAAATGCCGGCCTCTTTTGGACTACAGGGACCGGGCGATAAACAGATACGGTCGGGATTCAATGCCGCGATTTCAGCGAATGAAATTTCGTCGTTACGGAAGGTGCGGACATCTTCACCCAGTTCACCGAAGTATTGGACCAGGTTATAGGTGAAGGAGTCATAGTTATCGATCATCAGTAGCATCAGATTTCTCCATCCAGGCCATCTTGTACTTGTTCGGCTGCGCGCAATACTGCGCGGGCTTTATTTTCGGTTTCTTCCCATTCGGTCTCTGGCACCGAGTCAGCGACGATACCGGCGGCGGCTTGTACATATAGCATGCCATCTTTAATGACACCGGTGCGTATGGCAATAGCGACATCCATTTCGCCACCGAATGACAAATAACCGCAAGCGCCGCCATAAATGCCGCGCTTGGTGAGTTCTAGTTCATCGATGACTTCCATCGCCCGCACTTTTGGTGCACCGGAAAGGGTGCCAGCGGGGAAGGTTGCCTTCAGGACGTCAAGATTGGATAGGCCGGATTTCAGCACGCCTTCTACGTTTGAGACAATATGTTGCACGTGAGAATATTTTTCGATGACCATCTGGTCGGTGACTTTGACGCTGCCGGTTTCGGCAATGCGACCAATATCGTTGCGCGCCAGATCAATCAGCATGACGTGCTCTGCTATCTCTTTTGGATCGGCTAGCAATTCGATTGCCAGTTGTTCGTCACGTTCCGGTGTCGAGCCGCGTGGACGCGTACCAGCCAGTGGGCGGATGGTGACTTTACGTTTTCCGTCAGAGGTGGGCGTCGGCGCAGCAGTTTGCTCGTTGCGGACCAGTATTTCGGGTGATGAGCCGACAATCTGCATATCACCGAAATTGTAGAAATACATGTACGGAGACGGATTTAATGACCGCAATGCGCGATACAGCATGAGCGGTGAATCGACGTACGGTTTTTTGATGCGTTGGCCAATTTGTACTTGCATCAAATCACCGGCCATGACGTAGTCTTTGGCTTTGGCCACCGCTTTGAGGTAATCCTCTTTTTTGAATTCGCGAATTGTTTCTGTCCGTACCGAGGCAGATGTTACAGGAGCGTCCGCAGGACGGCGTAACATTATGCGTAACTCTTTCAGGCGTTGGCGGCCCTTGGAAAACGCTTCCGGCTGGGTTGGATCGGTGTAGACGATTAGATATAGTTTGCCTGACAGATTGTCGATTACCGCGAGTTCTTCCGTGAGCAGCAATTGAATGTCAGGCAAGCCCAAATCATCTCTGGGCGTGGTGTTTGCTAGCCGTTTTTCGATGTGGCGTACGGTGTCATAGCCAAAGTAACCCGCCAGACCGCCGCAAAAGCGTGGCATACCAGGGCGGATTGCTACTTTGTAGCGCGATTGGAATTCGCCGATGAAATCGAGCGGATTGCCTTCAAGGCTTTCGATGATCTTGTCATTTTTGACGACTTCGATCCGTGTGCCAAAACTGCGCAACAGCGTTGATGCTGGCAAGCCGATAAATGAGTAGCGCCCAAAGCGCTCTCCACCGACGACCGACTCTAGCAAAAAGGTATTTTTGCCAGTTTGCTGGGTCTGCGCAAGTTTTAGATACAGCGTCAAAGGGGTTTCGAGATCTGCCAATGCTTCGGCGATCAGTGGGATGCGATTATAGCCTTGTGCGGCCAGCGATTTGAATTCGAGTTCGGTCATGTTTCTCTCCAGACCGCTATTGTAAAACAGCGGGGGTCGACTACAAAAAACGTTGTCGGTGATCGTCTTTATAAAAAGGCGAAAAGTCGGACAGCGGCGATCAGCGGGTTACTTAGCCCAGGATTGCCAGCGTCGCCAGAGCCAGGCCTCAGCGGCGGCTAATGGGACAATACGTTTTTTTTCGAGAAACATCATTTGAGAATTTTGTTTAAGAGTTTTTTAGCTAAGACGTTTGAACTTAGCTGGAAATGTAGTGCGCCGCGGAAAGCAGCGTGGATACTATACCATCCGAATCGACGTCTTGTATAGGCTCGCCATGATTGTAGCCATACGGAACACTCAATACGCGGCATCCGGCTGCGCGGGCTGCTATTGCGTCATTTGAGGAGTCACCAATAGCTACGACTTGTGCTGGCGCCAACTTGAATTGCCGAAAAACCTCCAGAAACGGCATCGGGTCAGGTTTTTTTCTGGAAAACGAGTCGCCGCCGTAGACCAGTTCAAAAAAATCGCGTAATCCGGTGGTTTCCATTAGCGGTAGCGCAAATGCAATGGGTTTGTTTGTGACACAAGCCAGACGCAAGCCCGATGCGCGCATGGATTGAAGTCCTGCGATGACATCTGGGTACAGTGTCGCGTAATGGCCATTGATCGCCAGATAATGGTGTTGATAAGAGGCTAGTGCTGCGTCGAAATGCGTTTCGACCTGCGCTGGAGGATAATCTGCGCCTAAGACGCGGCGGATCAGATTTTCCGACCCTTTGCCGACGAAGTTGCTAATGGTTTGCAGCGGCAGCGGTGCCAGATCAAAATCAGCACGCATGCGATTGATGGCGACGTGGAAGTCCGGGGCCGTATCGAGCATGGTGCCGTCCAAATCGATGATGACCGCTTTAATGCCGGTCAGCATGACGCTGCGCATACTAGTCGTCACTTCGGCGCTAGGCAAAGTCATACTTTTGCCAATTCACCACGCATTGCATCAATCACTGTTTTGTAATCAGGCTTTCCAAAGATGGCTGAACCAGCGACGAAAGTGTCTGCGCCGGCGGCGGCGGCTCGGGCGATATTTTCTATTTTGATACCGCCGTCGACTTCTAGCATGATATTGCGGCCGGAATCGTCGATCAAGCGACGCACTATGGCGATTTTGCGCAGTGCTTCAAGAATGAAAGACTGGCCGCCGAAGCCTGGGTTGACCGACATAATCAGGATAATGTCGAGTTTGTCCATGACATGCTCAAGATAGTCTAAAGAGGTCGCTGGATTGAACACCAAACCCGCTTTACAGCCATGGTCGCGAATCAATTGCAAGGATCGATCAATATGTTCTGATGCTTCTGGATGAAATGTGATGATGTTTGCGCCAGCTTTGGCAAAATCCGGAATAATACGATCCACCGGCTTGACCATAAGGTGAACGTCAATCGGTACTTGTACATGAGGACGAATTGCTTCGCAGACCAGCGGTCCAATGGTGAGATTGGGAACGTAATGGTTATCCATGACGTCAAAGTGAATCATATCTGCGCCAGCGCTGACAACATTGCGCACTTCTTCGCCGAGACGGGCAAAGTCGGCAGATAGAATACTTGGGGCGATTCGGTAGGTTGGTTTGTTTGGCATGGCGGTCACTAAATGAGATGATGCGTAAAAGATGCGCTATTTTACTCCGCGCATGCTGTCTGGGCGGAGTTGTACTTGCATCAGTTGATAATTTCGTGTGCAATGATCTGCGGGAATCCATGGATCCGAGAGCGTCGCGCTGAAGTTGTCCGTCGGCTTGTTCAGTGGTTCCACTGAACTAATGGTTTAAATAGAGGAAAACTGCATGTCCGCTTATGAATTTACCGTCACTGTCAAAACCCAATATCTTGAAGAGCAATCCGAACCGGATCGCAATCACTATGTTTTTGCCTATGCAATTACCATTAAAAATACTGGTAAAGTCGCTGCGCAACTGATTTCTCGCCATTGGGTGATTACGAATGCTAACAATGAAGTACAGGAAGTCCGCGGGCTTGGCGTGATAGGCCATCAACCTTTGCTGCAACCTGGTGAAAGCTTTGAGTATTCCAGCGGAACATCGTTGGCAACACCACAAGGATCTATGTTTGGCGAATTTTTCTGCGTGGCAGAGGATGGCGAGCAATTCGAGTCGCGAATTCCAGAATTCGTTTTATCGCTGCCACGGACGTTGCATTAATGTACGTTGTATAAGGCCAGGTTGCATCGCATAACGCGTCATTGAAAAATGTGGCGTTACTTCCTGTAAATGTTATCTAGTCGTTACTTACTTAGTATGTTGATCGCCACTTTGTTTCTGTGGCGGCGCTTTACGTGATGGTGTCTGGTCCGGTTTTCGGCCCGACATAGTCCACCATACAATAAACACAAATAAGAAGAAGGCAACGCTCGCCTCAAGTATCAATAACCACATAAAGAATCCTCAATGTCATTCAAGCGCATAAGTCTACCCGTTTCAGCCCGTATCTCAGCTCTAATTGTTGCTCTCAGTCTGGCAGCGTGCTCTACTTCTCCGCCACTGTCATCATCAATCACACCTAAATCGCCTGAAATTAAACCCCCTCCGTCAGCTTACGTCGGACCCTTGCCAGATATGAAGGTACCTGCTGGTACCTTGAGGTTAAGTACCTTTTCTGCCTTGCCGGGTTGGCTTAATGACGATGTACGTCAGGCGCTACCGGCGTTCTTGACGTCGTGTTCAACCATGGTGAGAAGAGTTGGCTGGACGGAGCCTTGTACTATCGCACGTGATTTGGATGCGACCAGTGAAAGCGTTGTTCGTACATTTTTTGAGGCATTTTTTGCCCCGTATCAAGTAATTAACGCCGATGGTACCGATAATGGTTTGGTTACAGGATATTACGAGCCGCTATTACGCGGTTCCCGCAAGCGCGGTGGTGTCTACCAGACGCCCCTTTATCATGCGCCAGATGATTTATTAACAATAGATTTGGCTAGCGTTTATCCTGAGCTAAAAGGACTGCGTTTACGTGGTCGCATCGTTGGCAATAAGGTGGTGCCCTATCCAAATCGCGCTGAACTGGACAAAACAGGCAGTCTTAGCGGGAAAGAAATTGTGTGGGTAGATGACCCTGTCGATGCATTTTTCCTGCAAGTGCAAGGTTCAGGGCGTGTCCAGATGGCGAATGGGGAAATTTTGCGCGTAGCTTACGCCGATCAAAATGGCTATCCTTATAGATCGATCGGTCGTTATTTGATTGATAAAGGTGAGTTGACGCTGGCGCAGGCTTCGGCGCAAGGAATTAAAGCCTGGTTGGTGGCAAATCCTTCGCGGCGGCAGGAGTTATTGAATTCGAATCCGAGTTATGTCTTTTTTAAGGAGGAGAAAGTGTTGGATCCGAGTCAAGGGCCGAAAGGCGCCCAAGGTGTCCCTTTGACCGCTCAGCGTTCGATTGCGGTTGATCCTCATTTTATTCCTCTCGGCGTTCCTGTATTTTTGGCGACGACTCAGCCAAATAGTACTAAGCCGCTCCAGCAGTTGGTCGTTGCGCAAGATACTGGTGGCGCGATTAAGGGTGCTGTGCGGGCAGATTTTTTCTGGGGTTTTGGTAATGATGCCGGAGAGAAGGCAGGAAAAATGAAGCAACGAGGCGCAATGTGGGTTTTGCTGCCGAAGTTGTCTGTTATAGCCGGACGTTGATTGGCAGCGGAGTCTTTAGTGGATTTTCTTGCAAACTCAACGCCAACTGGCGTTGAGGCTTTCACTATATATATGTACCTACCTAAATAGATAAGCATCTAATTGTGTGTATGTAGACGTGCGCTCTGCCGCCTTATATTAGCGTAACACCAGTACTGGGATTGTAGAGTGAGCCAGGACCCTTTGAGTTTTGCTGCCTAGAAACAGGCGACTTAAGCCGCTTCGACCATGTGAAGCCATAAAAATAACGTCACAACCGTATTTTTCCGCCGCATTGATAATTTCTTCATCTGGATTGAATGCTTGAGCGGTAAGTATTTCACATTCCACTCCTGCCGCCTTAGCCGCATCGGCAACTTTTTGAACATGTAATTGTGCGAGAGCCAGCATATTCTCTTCATAAGTTCCGGGATCTGCCGCCATAGTGCTCTCTGCCATGGGCGAAAATGGATAAGGTTCAGCCACTGACAAACCAATTACCTTGCCGTTGCCAAATTTTGCAAATTCGATGGCTGCGGAAATTGCCTTATCCGACAACACTGAGCCATCTGTCGGTACCAATATGGTTTTGAACATTATGTCCCCTTTGTTAATGAAGAAATTGTGACACTTTCAAGATGTCGCCATTGCAATAATACTTCTTAGGTCGATAGTTAGACGCAATAATTGGACACATTACTGTCTGATAAATTCCTCATCTAATCGAAGCCCTAATTATGAGTGTTAAAAATGTAATGCGCTTCCTGCGAGATCATCGTATCTGTTATCTTTAAGAGGCTACAATTAATCTTTTATAACACCTACTGACACGGAGACACAATGCCATACGAAGCAATTTTGGTTGAGACACAAGGAAAAGTCGGACTGATTCGGCTAAACCGCCCGAAAGCCTTGAACGCTTTGAATGAGCAGCTGATGACTGAGCTAGGGCGGGCGCTGTTGGCGTTCGATAGCGATGACGCAATCGGATGCATCGTTATTACCGGAAGTGAAAAAGCATTCGCAGCCGGTGCCGATATCGGCGCAATGGCCAATTACTCTTACATGGATGCGTACAAAGGTGACTACATCACGCGTAACTGGGAGGAAATACGCCGTGTTCGTAAGCCTGTTATTGCAGCAGTAGCCGGTTTTGCTCTAGGAGGTGGATGTGAGTTGGCAATGATGTGTGATTTCATCATTGCAGCGGACAATGCGAAGTTCGGTCAGCCCGAAATTAAATTGGGTGTGATTCCAGGTGCTGGTGGAACGCAGCGTTTGCCACGCGCGATATCAAAAGCTAAGGCAATGGATATGTGCCTGACAGCTCGGATGATGGATGCGGTTGAAGCTGAGCGCGCCGGACTTGTGTCACGGGTCGTGCCTCTGGATCAATTGATGGCCGAAACCTTGGCAGCAGCAACTGTCATTGCCAATATGTCGCTTCCAGCGGTAATGATGGTCAAAGAGTCGGTTAATCGTGCTTATGAAACCACCTTGGCAGAAGGCATTCACTTTGAGCGTAGATTGTTTCATAGCACCTTCGCCACAGAAGATCAAAAAGAGGGAATGCAGGCATTTTTAGAGAAGCGTTCACCTGTTTTTAAAAATGTTTAAAATTGTTTATAAAATTGCTTGCCAGTGTTGAGATGTGTTGCTATAGTTCGGCCTCTGTTGAAAACGACGCGAAATACTGAGTACGGC
>NZ_JASJXA010000011.1:0-141670 GCF_035018905.1 Glaciimonas sp. Gout2
ACTCGGTCATCGCAGCGGTCAGCCCCATGCCCTGGCTGGCACGGGTCAAATGCCGTGCCATAGACGGTGGCTGGATCTCTACCGGCAGCGGCATAGTGGCTTCACCACGTATCAAATGCCGTGTCTTTGGCACTCGGTCATCGCAGCGGTCAGCACCCTGCCCTAGCTGCCACAGGTCAAATGCCATGCCATAGGCGGTGACTGGATCGTTACCGGCATCAGCGTAGTGGCTTCACCACGTATCAAATGCCGTGCCTTTGGCGCTCGATCATCGCAGCGGTCAGCACCCTGCCATGGCCGGCACGGGGTCAAATGCCGTGCCATAGACGATGGCTGGATCGCTACCGGCAGCGGCATAGTGGCTTCACCACGTATCAAATGCCGTGCCTCCGACACCTGCAAAGGCCTAAAAATATAATAGACTATAGTTACCTATAAATCCCACTAGCAACATTTTCCCACCCCGTTTAAGTGAGGTATGAATGCTGGCGCATTATGATGGGAGCATGAACATTACGATCCCACCACCAGACGATTACCAGGCCGCACTAAAAGAAATCGACTCGCTCATGGCCGCGGAAAAAGGCACGCCCGAAGGAAATCACCTAAACGCTCTTGCTAATCTGGTTGTGGCATACGAAGCCAGCATGATTACAATGCACAACATTTTTACCCCGCTCATGACTCGTGACAATTTAATCGCATCGGTTCCTATCCATGAGCACAACGGACGCCCATATTTTGTGCGCCTGGTTGAGATACCAGAACCGTGGCGCGGCCAATTCGGGGAAGCCTTGACCGGCTCGCAGACTCCAATCTTCGAGGGCGAAGGAAAACTTGCCTATGCATGGGACTGGACATGCTGGGTCGATGACAAATGGCACGGCCGCTCTGGCCCTACTGGGCTAAGCACGGTTTAAATTATGGCGGCACCATCACCCCACAGCGCCCACCCGCTTAGATTGGCACGGTCGTAGCAAAACTGTGTGGCCGGCGCCGGCGCCGCGATCATGGCGCGCAGGATCGCCACCGCCTCGACATCGAGGCCCGCACTGGGGTCCGTGAACAACGCCGCCCCGGCGCCAGGTAGATCCGGCCCGAAGTTGTCCGGGCAGTCGTCAACAGCAATCCAGCGCACATGCTCGCGCCCGTGCGCGCGCAGCCATTGCCAGCACTCGCGTTCGCGCTGGCGCGGTTCCTTGCCCTCGATGCCGGTCACGCCGATAAACCGATGGCGGACGTCAAGATCGAAATGCACCGCCAGCTCGGCCACGCTGCCGGCGTCCTTGCGCCAGTCGGACGAAACCACGACTTCGATACCAGGATGATCGCGCAGCACCTCCGAAAATCGAGATGCATGGAGAAACAGGGCTTTGGATGTACAGGCGATTTCGTGCATCACGCCATCGAAGTCAAGGAAGACAATCATGGCAGTTGCCAGCCAGACCCAAGGGTGTAGAGAGCACCAATCCGCAGGGAATGGGCATCGTGCAACGCATAGTGCGCCGGCCGTTCTGGCGTGTGGTAGCTTGCCATCCGCGCGTGCAATTCTGGCTGCTCGTCGTCGCCCATCGACCACGCCGTAAAAAGCATCGGCGCCGGCGCCAAGTTATTCGGCCACTCGACCAGAAGCCGGCACAGTAAGCCAAAATCAGGGTCCGGGCAATCCCTAACGATCACAGCGCAATCCTGAATGCCGGCAAGCCAAGCGGTCAACCGATCACAGGTTGCCGCCACGCTATGGACATGATCCTCGCCCCACAGGTGAGGCACCACGTTGAAATGCACCCACCCATTGCACTGGACGGCGTAATGGACGAGGGGCAGCTCTGCATATAACTCGCGGCCAGCCCCGTCCACCGACCCAATCGAAATCAAATCCGGCTTGTCTTGGTCGAGTCCAGTAAATTCGGTATCAAGAAAAATCATCATCCGCCGGCCCAAAATATTGCCCCGCCAGCCGGAGCAAAGCGACTTTTAAGGCGATCTGTTGGCCGCTCATCAGGATATGATGAGCCCTCGCGCCAGTCGCCGCCATGCGCATCGTCTGCCGTAACGCCCATCGCGAACAGGATGCTGGCCAGCTCCCGGATATCCGCATGCTCAAGCGTGCGCACTTCCTCCAGCTCGGCCAGAAAGCCTGTTTCTGTTAATCGAATGTTGGCGCCGACGCTACATTGACCCACAGCGCGAGTACGGCTAACCCAGGCACGGCTGAGGGAAACCGCACTGGGTCTGCGTTTGCGCGAGACCAGGGTCAAAAAATCTCGGCAGCCTAGTTCAATTTGGAGTCGGCGCCAACAATCCTACTTCACCTCATTTACTTATCCGCAGAATTGCTGCCCTAGCATCCAAAATTACTGGGCGCCATTCATCTTCTGGCGGCGTAATTCCTCGTTCAACCAAAGCCGCATGTAGGCCACGGATGACTCGGGTAACATCGCTAAGTGCCAAGACGATTTCGGTCTCGTAGTCTACGTTTGCTTTACGGCCAAGGGCTGCGCGGCGGATGAATTCAGATATGTCCATTTGCCGGATGCTCGCTGAGTGGCGGATTTTTTTGTCCTCTTCTTCGGTCAGTCGAATTCGACGCGCAACTGATCTCAACTCGGATGGATCCTTCTTTTTGAAAAGCTTTGTCATAGCCTCATCATTTCATGAAAATTGCATATATGCAATTTATTTCTTGAGGTTATGGGTCTCGGGGTGAAGCCCTGAGTTGACTGCGACGGGCGCGAAGCGAGCTAGCGGACGAAACCCTGGATTGTGCCGACAGGCACACATCCGGCATCCTGTCCTTCTTCTTGGCTCTTGTTTTGCTGCAAATCGTAAGCGAGTTTGCTGTAAATCGTAAGCGAGTTTTCGGCATGTTTGTGGCATCTCTGAGGCGATGCGTAGGCGAGTCTGTTGGGAGAATTTGGGTAGTCTGTGGTAGCTGCACGGTGAGTTGATGGCTGATATGACTCGATTGTACGAGGTCCGTGCGGCGTTGTTGGTGCGAAACTGGTGGAAGTCTGCAGCTAACCGCTCGCATTCGAAACTGGCCATGGGGTTGTACTGGATTCTGTGTAGACGGGTTTTCGTTTAAGCCTGCGGCACCCGGTCTTCAAACTGGATGGCGAAGCGGTTCAGCGCTCGATCCATATCAGCCATCAAATCACCGTGCAGATACCACAGACTACACAAATTCTCCCAACAGACTCGCCTACGCCTTGCCTCACAGATGCCGCAAACATGCCGAAAACTCGCTTACGATTTACAGCAAAACAAGAACCAAGAAGAAGGACAGGATGCTAGATGTGTGTGCAACACACATCTAGAATTTTTACTGCTAGGTTGCTGCGCACCCGTTGCAGTCAACTCAGGGCTTCGCCCCGAGACCCGACCGAACACAGGACACCGAAAACAGGTTGCGTACATGTTTTCGACGTAAAATGGTTTGCTGGCTATGGACGTAGGTTACCAAAAATCGGCAGCTGGATCAAAAAATTGTCTGCGTCAACAGCCCGGCGAGGCCGCAATCATCGGCACCGACTTCTCCATTCCATTGACCATCAAATTTTTTCCGCCGAATGCAAAGCCGTTTCCGATGGGCCCAATTACCAGGACCATTGAAACACGTAGTTTTCAGGCCTATGCAATTTTTACGTACGTGACATTAAACTCCTTGCACTGACGGTGCTGCTGCAAGCGGCTGGTGAAGCTGAATACATCGTTGAGTTCGTAGCGCTGGAAGACATCAAGCCCACGGCTCAAGACGATTTTCCAGCCATGGTCGGTCGTGATGTCACGATCATCCTTGGCTCCCGTCTTGCCGTACTCCCAAGTGAACTGGATGCCAATGCCTGTGCAGGCATTGGCCATTTTCTGGAAGTTCTCGGTCTGGCGATCACCATTGAACTCATCCTCCGCCGTGACGACATGGACCGATACCTCGTCCTCGGAGCCTACCTGCTTGCTGATGGTCTCCAGAAGATCCATCAGGTTACGTTGCTGGTGAAACAGGCGCAGGTATGGGTCAGTGATGGTGATACGGCTTGCTCCGGCCAAGTAAGGCCCAAACAGCTTATCGAAGCTTACGCCCCGCTGGTTTTCCTGAAAGACGAGATGCGCCTCCTTCAACTGTTCCAGAGCGGCAGTCGATGGGGCTGCCACTGCGACCGACGGACTGACGACGGCTACACTGGGGGGGGCTGCAGGGAGCTCTGGTGCCTGCGCCACCCAGTCATCTGATGCGCTTTCGGTCGCAACCTTACGGTGATAGGAATTTGGATACTCATCCTCTTCCAGCGTCCGGACAGACTTCTCCTGTCCGTCATTGGTCAAGTAAACGAATCGAACAGCAGGATAGGTGGAGTCGATGCGCAGGAGTTGGTCCTTGACCCGCTTGCGGCCTTCGATGGCTGAACATAGCACTTCCTCGACTTCTGCATCTGAAGCTTCACCATGTGGGTAGAGGATCTTCATCAAGCCTGAGAAGGTCTTATTGATGCCGTCGCGGTCGCGAGTCGATATGTCGTCGGAGAGCCGGAATTTCGCTTTGTATCTGTCAGAAAAGTCATGACTGCGCAGCGAGCGCAGAATCTCGGCAAGGTAATCGACGACAAAGCCGTAACCGTCCGAAAACATCTCGCCACGGATGACGTCCACCTCCCATCCCGGGATGTAGCTATGGATACGGTCCAGGAAAGCCGAGTCGTGGAACTTTTCGGGCAGCGGATCGAACAAATCCGAATGCTTAAGCATGTACGGCACCGTATGGTCCGTGTTGCCGACGAATACCATGCTGGCCTCGGCTCCCAACGTCTCCACGCCCCGGGAGAAAGTTTTGTTGGCCATGTAGTTCTTCAGAATGTCGACCAGCGCTTTGTCGACCTTCTTCTGCTTGCCAGCGAACTCATCGAAGGCCACCACGTCCCAGTAGCCTACTAGTCCCAATTTGCCGCTGCTATTGTTAACGAACAGCTTGGGTACCGTTACCTCGCCGCCAGAGACCAGGATGCCGTGAGGAGAAAACTCCGAGAAAATGTGAGACTTGCCGGTGCCTTTTGGCCCCAGCTCGATCAGGTTGTAGTTGCGCTCACAAAACGGAATCAGGCGCACAAGTTGACTGAGCTTATTGCGTTTGCCGAACATCTGCGGGTTAAAGCCCACACTCTGGATCAGCAGGTCAATCCACTCGTCGGTACTAAACTGCTTACGGGCCTGTAAATAGCCGTCGAAGTCGAAATGCGATAGCTGAATCGGCTTGATCGAGGCCAATATCCAAGGCGTCGCGTTCTTATCTTCGGTGAACATATATTCAAGGTCGGCGATACACCAGACCCCACCGACCAGCAGTTTGGGGTGCGCTTTAACCGTGGCCGAGTCGATCACCACTTTCTTAACACCAAGATTGGCGAACTCTGCCTCGTAGGCATCCGATTTATCGTTCAGCGCCACGCTGATCCGGTCAATAACCTTGTGTCGGCCTTTCTCTTTGATCGTCGAACGCACCAGACCCGCTTCGTTGCGGTGCACGTAGTGCTTGCGCAGGATTTCTCGGACTGTATCGATACCCGCTTTAATAGTGGCTTCGTCATTGGTGGCGCAATACTGCCCGAGCAAATACTCCAGCACGTAGGTAGGCACGATGGCATTACCCTTCACCGTCTTGACCAGATCCTTGCGGACCACCAGGCCGGCGAAGTGCTGATTGATTTTATCGTCTAGCTGGCTCATGGGTAGTTCCTCTGGCATTCACTCAAAAATCAAAATCACTGGAGAGCGAACGGCGGATCGCATAACGCACCGCCTGGTATTTAGCGTAGTGCGAGGTGCCGTCTACCTGTTCATCCAGGCGCAGTTCTACCTGCTGGTTGTTGAAATCATCCGCCTTGCGGCTGAGGATGAAGCGCACTGGCAACTCGCGCTCGCGCGGGTTGTCGGAAGCAAAGTCGAAGGTCAGGTCATGCGTGTCGGAGATCGACTCACCCGCCAGGGTGTAGATGCCCGCCTTCAAGCGCCGCGCCTGCTTCTTCTCGGTGATCGGCTCGGTCTGGTAGAGCACCACGGCCAGCTGCCCTGTGGTGATGGTTTTGCCACCGCCGCCGATGAAGTCCACGTCCACCCGGCCCACGTCGCTCTGGCGCTTCTTGTTGATACTGATGACCGGAATCACAACCTCCTGCAAGGTGGCCCCACCATGCACGAACCGGCTGCCGGAACCTTTCAGGCGCAAACGATTAATGGATTTGGGGATTTGCACCTCCAGCGTGCCCGCCAGTGACAACTGCTCGGGGCTGAAGGTCTTGAAGCCGGGCTTGGCCCGCAGCCCCTTGCCCAGCACAAAGCGGCGGTCGGTGTAAAGAACTTGGCTGCCCTCGGGCTCGGCGCTGAGGAAATCACTCTCTGCCAGAGGTCGGTTTTGATAGATGAAACCGTGATCTGCTGTAACGAGCAAATTACTCGCATTGGCATTGGTCAGTTTCTTCACCAGGCGCAACAACTCGTCCAGCGTTTCCTCGGCCGCGCCAAACACGCGCTCCTCGGTATCACGCGTGTCGCCCGTTTTGTCGATCAGGTTGTGATAGACATAGACAACATCGTGGTCACGCATCAGCGCGCGCGATTCATCTCGTCCCATGCCCAGCACATCCTTGGCCAGCACCACGGTCGATGCCGGCACGGCCGACGCCAGAATTTTGGCCCGGTTTGCCGAGCCCATGCTGCTCTGGCCATTGACCAGCGCGTGGCCGCTGTCATCCTCTATCAACTGCAGCGTTTGGTTGGGCAGCAGCGCAGCCATACCCAGCTGGGTGTAGCTAGGCAGACAAGACAAGACGGGCACCAGCTCAGCATCAAAGCGATCCTCACGGCGGATCAGGCTTTGCAGCTCTTCGCCGATCTCATACCGGAAAGCGTCTGAAATCAGCACACAGACCTTAGCCTTACGATCCAGATATGGCCGCACAAAGCGGCTGAAAAATTGCGATTGTGAGATCACGGACGCGGCCTCCCAGCGCGTACTCGCATCGACGAAGATTTGCCAACGGTCATTGAGCCGCACCAGAAAGTTGTTGGTGTACAGGTTCTCGATCAGGTGGTTGAGATCCTGCAAAAGGGAAGTCTGCCCCGACTCTCGTGCATGATGGATGAATTTGCGATAGCGCTGGTCTAGTCGGAACCAGGTCTGCGCGTACTTCTTGACACCATCCTCCAAAGAGCTCATCTCCAGCTGGGCGATGTCCAGCAACTGAATAAACTGCGCACCATGCTCGATGGTAAGGTAAACGTCTTTGAAGCGTTCAAACCAGTGCCCCTGCCGGCGTTGCCGTACCCACAGTTCTACCTCTTGCGCAGAGACAGTGCGTGCCACCACATCCCGTACCAGGTCGCTGAGAATCTTCTGGTCGATCAGCTCGAAGTAATCCAGCTCCTTGAGTGAACGGTAATCAATGCTCTGCAGCTTCTCGTCAATCTGGAGGATGGCAGCGCACTCGTCCGACAGGGCTTCATAGCTCTGGCTATGGGCGCGGCTGTCTTTCCAGCGATTGATGAACATCTGCGCCTCGGCAGATAGGCGCGCCTTGTAGTCCGGTTCTATGTCTGCAAAGAAACAGGTTTTGAACAGCTCGATCACAAAATCACGCAGGCCAGGCTGATCGGACGCGTAGCCGTAGGCGCGTTTCATTCGCTCCCACAAAAACTCACTAAGGCCGCTGCGTTCGATCAGCTTCATGCGCGCATCGGAGCCCTTGGCCAGATCGGCCAGCAGCTCTTCAAGCATTACATCGAGGCGGGGTTCGCTGCCCACGCAGACCGCCAGCATCTTCTGGCACAGGGCGTTTTGGCTGTCTCCGCTCTCCAACATGGAGTGCAAGGCTTCGCGGCGTTTGGCAGCCTCAAAAAACGCCACGTGAGCCTCCAGCAGCGGGTAGCAGTCCGGCCCCAGCTCCAGCTCCGCCAGCCACAGCGCCACCTGATCGGTACGGAAAGTGTGGCCGCTGGCTAGTTGCACATCCAGCAACCAGTTGTGCAGGTGCTCAGGCTCCGGTCCATCGCGGTAGAGCAAAAACTTTTGCGTCTGCTGAGCGCGCAGCACACGGTGCTTAATGCCAAACTCGTTGTTGGTCAATTCGATCTTCTCAATGCCGGGCAGTTCCAGCGCGACAAAGTCAGCACGAAACTCGTGCCGTGTGTCGTACCAGAACACGATGCGTTGTTTGTCGAACAGGTTGGTGAGAGCTTGTATAATTTTGAGGTTGCTCATCGGCGTCACTCCTCGCCCTTCGCATCCAACCCGACGATCTTCTTCAGGGCCGGGCCGAGTTTGAGATAGTTGACCTTGACGCCATCATCGAGATCCAGCGCTACCTGCTCGGTGGCCAGCGGGTAGAGAGTGTCGCGCTCATAGTCGTCCAGTTCCTGCAATTGCTTCTTGATGCTGTCGATCTCCTTGTTGGCGCGGGTCTTCTCGCCCTGGCTGGCCGTGGTGCTGATGCCCACATGCTGCATGTAATTTAGGTGCGCCGCCAGCTTGTTGCGGAAGTCACGCAGGTAGCCGTTGAGCACCACGCTCACCGTATCCTGGCGGTAGCGGTGCAGATAAATCAGCGCGTTGAAGCTGCCCTTGGGACTTGAAAACAGCCAGTAGATGGGGCGCTTCTTGTAGCGCTTTACATGGTCGTTGTAAAAATCCTTGAGGAAGTAGTCACGGATCTCACGAGCCTTGCCGTTTTTGCCCAGCGCCAGTTCAATAAACTTCAGGTTTTCCTCAAAATGCGTCTCGCCAAAGGCCACGCGTAGGAACTTGCGGAAGCGCTCGGCGATGTCGTCCGTGAACCAGTCGCCGTCGAGCATGGGGATTACGTTATCGTCATCAACTGCAAAGCTTGGTTCCGGCACCTTGATCAGATAGTCGTCGATGGTTTCGCCCTGGTTGGCAAGAATCAGCCCCGGCTTGTCAAGCGCGTAGCGACCAAACATACAACCCACAGCGAAGGAGATCAACTCGCGAACGGTGTCGGTCAGCAGCAGCGCTTCCAGTTCTTCTTCGCCCTTACCCTTCCCATAGCGGAAGTGCGGGTTACAGGTCAGTGTGATTTCGCTGAGCGGTACTTCGGGCGTCAACTCATCCTGTAGGCCATAGGCCTCGATGAAGATGCGGTTGTTCTCGTTCTCTAGTCGCTGCACCTCTTGCACGATTTCCCGCCAATGGGCGCGGAGTTTCTGATAGCTAGCCGTCAGAGTCGGTTGACGGTAGTCTGGATTTAGCAGTGGCAGGCTGGAGAAGTCCCATGAGGTTTCAAACGCGTCCCAGTCATACCTCGCGGCTTTTATCAAACCGAGAAGGATGGGCGAGCATTGCTCCTCCACCATCTTATTGGGTATAGGTAGTTTACGAATTTCACCCGCTTGAAAGTTTAGCGTTGGTGATAAACACCGAAGCATTACTTCACTTACTTTTGAATTCAATAAACAGAAAACCGTACTGAATCGCTCTCTATCAATGAATGCTGTTGGGCTAGCAGAATTAAAAACGGCACCCGCTGGTGCCAAACGGAATGATGCTGCGCCAGAACTGACACGTGTATAGAAAACTCCTTCTCGGAAATAGTATGTTCGAGAAGGAAGTTTATTCCCTTGTTTACTCAATGCGTTGTAATCGCTATCCCCGAACGCAATCACATCCGTGAGATTTCCAAACCATTTGCGGTACTCTCCGCCTTTTGTGTGAGGAACCCAGCGGGCATTTTTCATGACAACTTCCTCCTGAGAGGATGCATTAAATACTGTATTTTCGTTTGAAACCTCAAACCACGAACGAAGGAATTGACTGTTATCACCAGTATCTAATCCGACGCGAATATCTGCGCGATCGCTTACGGACTCGTTACTTGCGAATGCATGAATGAGCTTGTCAGATGCCCAAAAAGCCAAAGGGGCACCTGGTAGAAGAAGACATTCCTTAGCCGGTAATTTGAATTGCATAGCACCTTCTTTAAAATGTGTCTCTTTTACTCGACCTGGAACGTCACTTAGGTCGCAAAAATGGCTCAAACGCTCTGCGGGAGGGCTATTTTCAAAAACAAAAGCTGTGTTTTGTACTTTTTCTCCGTTTATTTCGGGGAATACCTCTGTCCCGAGATAACACAAATCCAACAGCGTGGATTCAGTAAGAAGTCTTCGACGGAAGTCTTCAAGACGGGAAAGAAACATCCAGCTGCGTTGTGTAATTAGCGCAAAGATTCCTCCATAAACGGTTTTCCTCTTTGCATTTTCGATAAAAGTAGAATCAAGTCCCTGCTTAGTATCCGGATAAAAGCTCTCAACGAATGATTTTAGCGTCGGATTCATGTTTCCAAGATCAAGATAAGGAGGATTGGCGACTATGACCGTATAACGGGGGCTAAGGAAATCTGTCATACGCAGAACCCTCAGAACCTTGACGTGGGTATCGGCAAGAAACAGGTTACCCACCATATCCTTCGCTTCGAGAACTAGTAAGAGATCTTCAGTGTTAGATAGTTTCGGACAAATCAGCGAGCCGAAGTTATCTGCCTCCTCGAATTGCTGTAGAGTGTCTCGCAGTCCGAGCGTAAAAAGGTCACGCCCAACGAAATCCATGTAATCGGCCAGCTCGGCTGCGTTAAAACTGATTTTTTCCAACACGCAGATGTTTGGCTTGATAGCCTTATTGAAGAAGCGGCGTTGTTTGGCCCGCGCTTTCATGGTCAATGCGAAAGCAGCCAGTTCCCCTGCACGTTCGTCTAGCTCGACGCCGAAGAGGTTGTAAGTAAGGATTTTTTCCGGTATCTCGGCCGGGTCAACGCCTTCTTCCTCGTAAATGGCGTAGAGCAGGTCAAAAGCGTAGGTCAGCATGTGGCCGGAGCCGCAGGCCGGGTCGCAAATTTTGATCTCTTCGGGACTGGCGAGCTTAAGAAAATTGGTGTCCGGCTGCTCGGGCTGGATGTAGTAGTCCATTTTCTCGGCCAGTTTCGAACTCGGACGGTTGAGCAGCCACAGGCGGCCTAGGGAGTTTTCCACCAGGTAGCGCACGATCCAGTGCGGGGTGAAAAGCTGGGTGGCGGCGGGAATGTTTTCGGGTGTAATTTTCTGGTTCTTCTTAAGCCCCTCGAACACAGCATCTTTTTTCTCGGAGATGTAGAACTGGTAGAGCCAGCCGATGACTTCGACATCTTCGCACGCGTCAGGTGTCATCGCCTCGCGGGTATAGGCCAGGATGGAATTGCCCGAGAGCAGGTCGTCGGGCATCAGCAGTTCGGTGTAGTCGGCGATGCGCTCGAATAAAAATGGCATGGCGCGGTGAAAGGCGTTGCAGGCTGCTACGACCAGCAGGCGATAAGCTTCGCCCTGCGGGTCGTGGCTGGGTGCCTTACCGTCAAGTAAGGCAAAGATCTGCTGACGGATTTTCTCCGGCACCATCTCATCGTCGATATGTCCCATCTTGGCCTCGGCCAAAATTTCTGGCTGGAACTGCCCCTCGGCAGGCGACACCACACCGATACGGGTGTAGCGGTTAACATCCATAAAACGCAGGGCGCAAAAGCGGTTGAACCAGATGTAGGCCACGCGCTCGATCACCTGCGCTTCGCCATGGTTTTTGATGGCTTCTTCGAGCTTTTTGGTGGCATCGGCATTTTCACGCCGAGCGGCGCTGCCGACATGCAAAACCAGTTGCAAGCGCGCCTCGACCACTTCTAGCAGAGTGCGGCGGGCATATTGGGCAAAGCGGCGTAGTTTGGTGGTTTCCATAGTTACTCTCCAGCACTCAAGCGACGGACCGAATCTGTGCCGAACTGCTTTTTGTACTGCTCTAAATTCAAAATGACACAGGCCTGAGCGCATGGCGCAGACCAATCTGTATGTTTTATTGGCAACGAGCGTTGTAGCTCATCCTGTTTTGCCAGCAGCAAGGCCGGCTCCAAACTGGCCATCGACAGCAATACAATGTAGTGTGTGGGTTTGTTCGCTTTTCCACTCAGCGTTCGAAACCACAAACTGTCTCTATACTTCCCGGCCAAATCTGGAATTAGATTTCCACTCAGCAGTTTTTTCTTGAACGCGTCCGAATTTGCAGCCGCTGGATTGTCGGGATCTTTGATCTCAAGAAAAATAAAGCGGTCAGAAAATTCTGCGATAAAATCCACGCGCTTCATCGTACTTTGCTTGTGCAAGGCATCGTCGTCAAAGCAAATCGCTTCAATGGCCGTACTGAAATCAAACTCCAGATCATTTTCAGATAGAACCGTCATCAAGCCCCTCCCAGTGAGCGCTTGATTTCTTCGTCATAGAGATCATTGAAGGTGTTGGCGATTGCGTTGTTGTTCAACTGCCGGTAGTCATCTGCGGTTTGCACAACCACCTGTCCATTTTCGGTTGAAAGCGCATGAAACCTAATGTGATCTCCTTGGCCCTTGTTGACAAGAAGATCAAACCACTTGAGCAGCACATAGTCGTGCGTTGCCAGAATAATCTGCTGACCATTGCGTGACAGCTCCAGCAGGATTTCCACCAGCAATTTCATTAACTTGGGATTCATATTGGTTTCAGGCTCGTCCCAGAACAAAGTTCCGGTCCGGCCAGGGTCAAGCTGGCGATTTTGCAAGAGCAACTGAAGAATACCAAGCTTACGGATACCCTCGGCCGCCATATTGGCGGAGATGCTTTCGCCCTTCGTTGCGAGAAATTTCGCCTGCATTCGGGTATTCAGATCGTGCTGATCCTTGTCTCGCTGCACCTGATACTGGCCCGGATCAAACGACATCAGCACCGAGCCGCCAATGTCGGTCAGACTGAAGCGCCCCTCCAGTGCATTCACCAGTTTTTCGTAAACAGCACCGAAACGCGGATCGCTTTCGATCACGTCTTCCGCCTTGAGCGGCTTTTTAGCCATCAATTTTTCGCAGAGATCTAGGTAGGTGCTGTCGAAGATGGACTCAATGGTTTTTAGGTCGGCGTCTTTGCTTTTGATGCCGCGCAGCAGGGATAGCACTTCCTTGGTGGGCAAGAAGAGAGGTGCACCTAGCGAGGGTTGCGCGGCGATGCCGGGCAACGCAACGGTCTTCGAGGCTGAGGTGAATCTGGCCTGCAAGCGTTGGCCACCAGCAAATTGAGCATCTATTTCGGCATGCGCACCCACCGGTGTACCATGCCGAACCAGTTTTCCCAGGCTATCGCCGGTGGGGCGGTAGATTCTGCAGAGTCGCTTGGCCAGATCTGTACCTTGTAGCTCATCGCTCAAAGCCGCGTTGGCGGCGTAGGCGGCCTTAAGCAGCTGGGTCTTCCCAGTGCCATTTTCGCCGATCACGATGTTGATGCGTGGCGAGAACTTGATAGGGAGATCAGAGAACTTGGCGAAATTCTTTAGTTCGAGTTTTTCTAGCATTTGAGCCTCTATACCTGTACGCGATTGCCTGCCTGAATTTCTTTCAGCCAGGCTTCGCGCTGTTGTTTAAGGTAATCGTCCAGTTCAGACTCGCTGGCCAACCAAGGTTTGGCATAACCTACCTTGATGGTGCGGGCTGGTACCAGGCGAGGCTCGGCCACGACGGGGCGCAGTATTGTCGTCGCTGGCTTGCCGCCATCAGATTGCGGAGGAGCACCGTCCTGAGCGCTGGGTGGGGGCGTGCCCGATTTGGGCTTGGCCAGGCCTTCGAGTTCGAGCAGCAACTGCGGATAGCGTTCGTCTTCAAAGTGACGCAACTGGTTCTGGATCATAGCGATGCGTTTCTGGTTCTGCATCGACTGGCGCACATCGTGGAAAGGTTTTGCTAGTTTGGCCTGATCGTCCGCTCTCAGGCCCACATATTCGTCAGTGCCCTGTAGGCGCTGTGACAATTCATCGAGCCGATTTGCGGCGGTTGACTTTTCGCTCGCCAGTTGGTTAGCAATACGCTGCTGCAAAGCGTCCAGCTGGGGCTTGGTTTGTTGCAGACGGTTGCCTTGCCACGGACGCTTGTCGATCAGTAACGCTTGAACGATATCGACTTCAGCCGAGGGCACAAAGGCGAAGTTGTCCTCATGGTCGTTGACGAGTTGACGCGCCTGATCGAAGATCGCCTTTTGCGGGCTTTTCATGAAGCGGCGCAGCGGGTCGATCAGTGTTTCTTTGCTTTCGAGCAGTGCATCTTGCGCGCGAGCGAGATCGGTCAAGAACCAGTTGACGTTCTTCTCGGCCACTTCTTTTAAGGTGACCAGTACGGCGTCGAACACGCTTAGGAAGGGGTATAGCGCCTTTTGGGCGTTGAGTTCGACCAGTTCGATTTCCAAGTCCTTGAGAGCGTCGATGGTTTCGCGCGCGAGGGCCCTTGCCTCGTTACTGATCGCTGGTTTGTCGAAGAAGTCAGCGAAGAAATCTTTGAGCGTGCGGACTTGCGAGGCGGTGAATTCGACCTGCGGCTCCAGCACCAGGGTGGCATGCGCATTGGTGTTGCGCAGGCTACGTTCCAGAGCGTCGGCTTCCAAGGCATTGCTGTCCTGGCGGATTTCGACTTTACCGCGCGCACTGAGCAAGGCCAGGTTGCACAGGATGGCAGCGTAGTACCAGCCGTAGTTCTTGCGCTCGAACCGTTCGATCAAACTCTTGACGGTAGTGCGGACGCCGCTGCGCGCGTTGCTTTGAATGAAGGCCAGCAGTTCCTGCTCGGGCTCGGTAAGGCTGGTGGCATCGTTGGCTAGCAGACTGTCTTCGACCATGCGCAGGTGCTTGCCTACATCGGCTTCATTGAAGGGCAGATCGCGCAGCATGCGCAGGTTCGAATAGGTGGTCTGGATTAAGTGGTCAAAGCCTTTGAGCACCCGCGTCTGGCCATCTTCACTGCTAACGTCAACATCGGCGGCGTTGATTATCAGCGTGGCTTTGCCCAGTAGCGCTTTCGCACGCATTTGCAGTTCACTCATGCGCTCGGTGTTCTGGAAGCCCTTGGCATCCAGTATTCGCTTGACGGCTTCCTGCTGAGTGTTGCTGTTTTGACGGATGTATTTCTCCGTGCGCTTGTGCATGGCCAGGTCTTGCATGAAGCGTGCATCGGCAGGCAGCACTACCCGCAACTCGTCACGTCCCATGCTCTGCATGCGTTGCAGCGTAATGTTGTCGAAGTTGTCGCTTAGCGGGGTGATGATGTGAATCGCGAGCTCATGCTCGCGGCTCAGCGAGCGGTCATCCATCTTACGGGTGTAGGCGTAATCTTGGCCGTTGCTGTGACGGATCTTGCGCTGCTTGATCACCCCGTCGAACAGCAGGGTTTCCAGCTCCTTGATCACGTCGGCCGTTTCGACCTCGGTGTTCTTGATTTCCTCTTCTACGTCTTTTTCCTCATCGGTCAGATATTCGTAGAGGTCGCCATTGCGCTGGACGTACGTTTGCTGCTCCAGCAGGTTGAGCGCCGCTTCCAGTTTTCTGCGCTGGGCGGGCAGATCTTCGCCAAAGCGCTCTAGCATCAGCACACCCAGATTGCGCAGCGTGGCCTTGAACTCTTTGACGTACTTGACCAGGAATAGCGCCTTGAGAACCCGAACGGCGTAAGGGTCACCCAAGTTGCGTTCTGCGGTGTTGATGGCGCTTTGGATACCACTTTTCAGCGCGCCCCTAATACCTTCGAACATGCGGTCGAAAGTAGCCAGTTGACCGACAGGTTCATTATCAATGGCGATGGCCACCTCGCGGAACACTCCGAGCATGGAGCGCTCGCCCACTGAGCTGGCCTTACCTTCGAATCCATTGTGTACCGAAATGCCTCGAATGGCCGACTGGAACAGTGGAAACTGGTAGGGTACGAATGGGTAGGCGTATGTGAAGTGTTCCTCGTCGCGGTAATTCTGGTAGACCTGACCGCCATCGGCAAAGTCGAACAGCGTCTTAAAGTTGTTGAGCTGTTGGGCATAAGTCGTCTTCAGCAGCTCGGTACCGATGTCGTTCTTGGTGAGCAACCGCTTCTGGATCACCTCGGCCACGTCGGCGCTGGTCAGCTTAAGTCTGTTGGCGAAACGCGCCTGGATCTTGGTGAAGTCGTTGCTCTGCTGCCGGCTCATGTCACCCAGCACCGAGTTCATGTCCTCCTGTGCTGTGACGATGATCCACGCGCGCCCCTGGCATTTGGTGGCCAGACTTTCGGCTACCGTTTGCAGGTTGGTCATGAGCTTGGTGTTTTCAGCGACGTACTGGCCGACTTCGTCCACAAAAAAATTGAGACGGAAGTTCACCGGCTTCTTGTCGAGCCAGTTTTTGACCTGGTTGCCGAAGTCTTCGATTGAGACGCTGTACTGATTACGGTATTTATCGAGAATACCCTTGGCTAGAGATGGATCTTCGCCCGTGATCTCAGCATAGGCCTTGGCAATATTTCCTGCTTCCAGCAGTGCCTGCTCGCGCCCCCGTTCCCACGATTTTTTTGCATGGCCTTGATAGGCGTCTTTAAACCGCAGGAGCTGGTCGCGCCCGTCGAGGTCGCGTTCGAATTGAGCAATGTAGCCTTGCTTTCCGAAATATCCACACATCTCGTTGAAGACTTTGACGAACACTGATAGCAGCGCGTCGATTTGCGTCTTGCTGATGACATCGGCCTTCTGGTCGATGTTGAACAGGATGCTTCGAGATGGAATGGCGACGGCCTTCTTGAGCGCGGCACGCAGCAACTCGTCTTCCTTCGAAATCTTGGGAAGGAAGATGTCCAGCGCATTACCGCCATCGACCTGACGATTTTCAAGCAGCAGGGCGAGCATCTTGAGCAGGTGTGATTTGCCTGAGCCGAAGAAGCCCGACACCCAGACACCGTTGGCGCCGTGGTAGTCGTTGTAAGCGTCAAGGAAGTGCTCCAGACGCTTGGCAACTTCATCTGTAAGAACATACTCACTGAGTTCGTTGTAAAGACTGGACTCGTCGTCTGCCTTGATTACCCCTTCAATGGGGCGAATGACGGGGTTCAGAAAAATACGATTGAGTTCCAAATGTCACTCCCTTAAGCCTGTGTTTCAAAGATGTTGAATGCGCGGTAGTACTTGTCGTCGTGCAGCAGGCCGAAAAGCTCCAACGACGCGCCTTGCTCAAGCGAGTAACGGTATTCACCTGGGAAAAACATGACGGTCGGCTTTTCCTTGGCCGTACTTTGCAAGTTGTTGAGTACGTTGTGCGAGCGTATGTAAGGGAACACTTCTCCGATGCCAGACAGGAAAAGCACATCAAACTCGGTATGCTGTATGCGCTCACCAATGGCCGGAACCAGATAGTCTTCAATGCCAAGCACGTTTTGCAGCAGCTCCAGCAGATTGTCCTTCTCGACATCGCTTTCAATTGCAATGATCTCATCCCACAAATTGCTATCCTGGCTGCTGCCTTCGCGGGCCTTGAGCAGGTCGATACAGAGGTCATAAAGATTTATCTCAAGCACCTTAACGCCACGTCCTCCCAGGCATTCGACGGCGGAACTATCCAGGGTGTTGATCAGTTGGCCTTGCATGCGCTGCATTTCGAAGGCCTCGGCGGATCTAAACTCGCAGATGTAGAATGGCAAATCGTTGTTCAGCCCGCGCATCTCCAGGAAACGCGGACTGCTGATTACATTGATCAAGTGTTCAAAACGGGCTGCCAGCGTTTGCTGGCTGATTTTCTGGCTCATTTCAGCCACCTCTGAATTTCGTTGTCCGTGGAGGGGAATACCAACAGTTCCTCTCGCCCGCGCCGAGCCAATAGCTGTGCCATCCGGGGGCTAAGCATGGCTGGCTGAATGTGTTGTTGATCCGAAATCAGGTCTGCCTCTCTCAGCATCCGGAACATGTTTTGCCGGAGCTTCTGCTGGGTAGAAAGGGCGATCTCGTCGAGTTCCGTGTGCCACAGGGCCTTGCCGTTGTAATATGCGTCGTAGTCGCCAAAAGAAATCTGGCGACGTAGCAGCAAGTGATGTTCCCGCAGCACCTCAACGGCGAAGTCATGGATGAAGGCGTAGCGTCGGCAAGCCGCCGCCCAAAGCAGGTAGCCGCGATCACGCAGGCTGGCCTCCCGCAGCTCTTCCAACTCCGGCACCTCTAAGCACTCAAGTCGCGCGACCAGTTCTTTGCTGAGTCGAAGCGCGGCACTTGCCGTGCGGACCTGTAGCAGGTTTTGGCTGCGCATCTCGGCTCGCGTCTGTGCCCAGTCACGCAGAGCCAGGTAGCGCTCCGCGACGAGAGGTGCTTCCTGCAAAAAAATGCCGCCCGTTGTGAAGGACAGGCGGTAGCGTTCAATTGTCATCGTTGCCTTGCTTTGACGGGGCAAGACTCGTCGCCGACTGTTGCTTGATCCATGCGTCAATGTCCGCACGCGAGAATCGCCACATGCCTCCAACCTTAAACGCGGGAACCTTTTTAGCCGCAGCCAGTCGATAGATCGTTCGTTCAGCAACCTTTAGGTATTCGGCCACTTCCGCAATTGTCAAAACATCATTTTCTTGCTTTTTCATTGGCGAAAAATGTCACTAAAGGTCAAAGTTGGCGAAATATGGCCACATCTTACCGTGAATCACTACCCTATTCAATCTCTGCATCGTCTTCTTTCTGTTGGCGCCGATGTCAAATTGATCCAGGCTGCCGATTCCAACTGACCCACCTCAAAACCTCTGGAACCGTTACTGCACGCGGGTTTGCTGGATACGGACATGGATCACCGAAAATCGACAGCTTGGGTCAGAAAATCGTCGGCGCCAACAGTTGAATGCCCCAAGTCTTTCTCGCTCAGATCTGCACTAGTCTTACGTCTACAGGGTATTGGGATGGGTCAACGATTTCCAGTAGTCTGGGTCAATTATGCGTCAGCGCCAACAGGCGCTGGGCAGACGCTTACATTTCAGCCTCGTTTGATTGACGTGTGGGCGGTGCCAGACATTGTTCTCCTGACCGAAGAGGCCAGCGCGATAAGCGAGGGGCTGCAAGCGCTGTCCGCGCCGACGCCGGCCGACTACCAGGCGATGCGCGCCCCCCACAATGACCTTACCACGCCATACGCTCAGGTAAGCGGGCCGTGCAGCGCTACCTCGTCAAACAAGTCGCTTTGCCAAATCTTCAGCCCGGAGATGCGTATAACGTTTTAGCATCTGAAGGGTCTTGTGGCCGGTGATTGAGGCAACTTCCATAGGATTAAACCCCAGTTCAAAGAGGCGTGAAGCTGCTTCATGGCGTAAATCATGAAATCGAAAATCCTGCAAAAAATGACTATCCGCCACTTTTCCCAGTTTCTGACAGTCATTTTGATATAGATTCTGCGCCCGGTTTACCGCCCTACGCCACGTTGCTTGAATGCTCCCGCTTTCCTTCCAGTTCCAGAAAACGCGTAGGTCCTCTGGATTGCGCGATAACAACTTCAGCGCATTTGCTACCGCAGTCGAAAGGGGAACTTGTCGCGTATCGCCGTTCTTTGTGTCTCGCAACAATGCAACACGCTTATCGAGATCAACGTCCGCCCACGATAGACTGAGAAGCTCACCCAGCCGCATCGCGGTTCCCAACGCAACCACGACCAAGGACTTCAACGCTTCAGAACTGACACCTGCAGCGCTAAGCAGCCAAACTTCCTCATCGTTGACAAGGCGCCGGTCGCGCCCATTGGGCAATTTCGGCTTTTTGATGATTTCAACGGGATTACTCAAATTCTCCATCCCCCATTCTTTCCGGGACACATTGAAGAGATTCGAAATAAGGTTGATCTCATGAATGACTGTCTGCGCAGATACTTCTTTGAGCCGGCTATCGCGATAGCTGGCAATGTCGCTGCTTCGAATACTCGCCAGCGACCGTATGGCAAGGGGGCCACCCAGCAAATTCTTGATACGGCTTCTCTCCGGCATCGCGCCCTTCTTTCCAACGGTAATTTCACGCTGGTAACGCTCCAGGGCTTCCCGAAATGTTGTACGCTCAGACTCGGCACTACTGACAAAAGTGCCGCGTGCCATCGCTGATTCGACTGTGGCCGCCCATGCCTCGGCTTCCGGTTTTGTGTTGAAGGTTTTTACTTGGGCTGCAAAGCCCTTGCGAGCAACGCGAGCCTGCCATTGCAGATCGCCACGCTTACGAAATGATGCCATTGCTACTCTCCCGCCAATAAAATGTCATTTGGACAGATTTTGGACAATAATTCGATTTTTGGATATGGAAAATACTGGAATCTGGCGGAGAGCCTTGATTTTACTGGTGCGGCTGGCGGGGATCGAACCCACGACCCTTGGCTTCGGAGGCCAATACTCTATCCACTGAGCTACAGCCGCATATGAGAGGTACGAAGGATACCGTTTTTCGGTGTGTTCGTCCATGAATTACGTTGCTTTATCGTCCCAAATTGTGATTATTACGACTATAATCAAGGGTTTGGCGAGAGACCGTGCGTTGTTCTGTCTTTTTTTACGCGCGTCTGTATTTGCCCACCGGTTTTTGAAAATTGTACTGAGGGAAACATGAGCGACGCACACAACGAAGAACAATCTGCAATCAAGACGCCAAAACAGTTGATTATCGCTATTCTGGCAGGCTTTTTAGTCCCTATTATTTGTATTGTGCTATTGGTGGAGTTCGTCACCAATGCGCAAAAAACGGGGGCTGGATCTGAGGGACAGACTCCGGAAGCGATAGCAACCCGATTGAAGCCAGTCGCGGATGAAGGTTTTACTTTTAAAGACGTTAATGCACCACGGATATTTTTGACTGGTGAAGAAGTGTACAAGTCGACTTGCGTCGCTTGCCATGGTAGCGGTGCCGCTGGCGCGCCTAAATTTGGCGATGTAAGTGCATGGGGACCGCGCCTTGCGGATGGCGAGGACAAAGTGATTGGTTATGCGATTAACGGTTTGCGTGCGATGCCAGCCAAAGGTGGTAACCCTGATCTTGATGATGTTGAAGTCGCCCGCGCAGTAGTCTTCATGGTGAATGCATCGGGTGGAAAGTTTAAAGACCCAGTTGTTCCAGCGCCTGCTGCCGCGGCTGCGTCTGGCTCGGCTTCCGCGAGCGCTGTTGCTGCTCCGGTTGCTGCTGCTGCTTCTGCTTCTGCAAAGTAAAATTTAACTCACGTGCAGTGAGTTAAATTACGAACGCATTAAAAAGCCGACTCATTGAGTCGGCTTTTTGTTGTGCAATCGCAATCGGCTTTAATCGTATTCACCGGTTACTTTTAACTCAGCTACTAGCGTTGCTGAGTTTGTTGAGGTTGCTGTGGTTCTGCGACGTAAATTTCAACGCGGCGATTTTGTGCGCGATTGAAGCTGGTGTCGTTGGACGCTACTGGCTCATGCGAGCCTCGGCCTTCGATGCCAAAACGATTTGGTGAGATACCGCGTGCTGTCAAATAGTTGCGCGTACTTGCTGCACGTTGTAACGACAGAGGATCATTGATTGCATCACTGCCGGTATTGTCGGTATGGCCGATGATGGTGACCGTGGTGGCAGTATTGTCGGCCAACGTCGTCGCAAATCGTTCCAGAATAGGTCGGAAGTTAGGCGTGATATCGGCACGGCCGGTCGCGAACGAAACATCACTAGGTATTGCCAGTTTCAAGCGGTTATCCGCAGTCTGGCTGACTTGCACGCCGGTACCTTGGGTGGCTTGTTGCATTGCCTGTTTCTGCTTTTCCATCTTGTTTGACCAGATATTGCCAGCAACCGCGCCGATAGCACCGCCGATGGCTGCTCCGCCGAGTGCGCGCCCACCGCCGCCCGGGCCGGTTACGGCACCGAGTAGTGCGCCGATACCTGCACCAACACCTGCGCCGGTTGCCGTGCCGCGCTCCGTATCTGACATGTTTGCGCATCCTGCAGTCGCCAGGGTGACTGCTAATGCTGCTGCGCCGAGCTTGAATTTATTCATTTTTCCCTCATTAATTAAGCGATGTTTCCTAAATGATACATCAGCATAGTCTTGCTGAGTTTCCGACTATTCGTTATCGGCTACTTTTTTATCGCGATTACTCAAGTAAGCAGCGGTGCTTGCGGCTGCGATCAGGATGCCGCCCACAAATAGGGATTTACGGATCGGACGCTTTGATAAGATGGATACACCGGTCACCAATATCGGCGCCAATGATTGCAAACGAGAGAGGGAGAAAAGGCTTGGTTGTTTTGTCATCATTGCGTAAGCCGTTCCGGCAATCCGACCTAACAGACCTTTGCTTAGCGCCCCGCCCGACATATTTGATCTGACGCCATCCCGACAGCGCAAAATTTCGTCACGGTATGCGCCGCCTTCTCGTAACAATTGCAGTTTGCGTTGCGCTAAAGAGCGCTTTCTATCGGCGTGGGATTCAGAATTCATATCTGACCTTCTTGTGAGAGTATAGCGTCAAAGTAGCGCATCCCGATCCTGCCGAAGTTCGTGCATGGTTTGCGGTAGGCCGATACGGCCCTGGCGCAAAATGGTGCGCACGTAGAGGCCCATGGCGATGGCGACGATACTAAATAGCGCGGCCAAAATCAGAAGTATTTTCCAGCCCAATGCGTCCCAAGCAAGCACTACGACAAGGCCGCTCCAAAATGCCAACGCAAACAATAACGCCAGGATGCCCAGAGAGAAAACCAGGAGCAATTTGACGATATGCGAGCCAATTTCGGTGAACTCCAGTGCGGCAAGTTCAATCCGGCTGATAATTAGCGCGAACATGTTTTTGGCGATGCCAACCATACCAGACATGAGCCCTGGTTGATGGGGCGCTGATTGTTTGGTATTGGAATGCTTGGATGTTGCG
This sequence comes from Glaciimonas sp. Gout2, assembly GCF_035018905.1. NCBI lineage: Bacteria > Pseudomonadati > Pseudomonadota > Betaproteobacteria > Burkholderiales > Oxalobacteraceae > Glaciimonas > Glaciimonas sp. Gout2. The sequence continues at coordinate 22,698 of NZ_JASJXA010000011.1, forward strand.
TTGTCCATGCTCGCCTGATGGTTAAGTTGCGGTTATTTACGGGAAATAATAAGCCCAAGGAGCAGGCCAATGGTAGCCGATACCACGACCGCACCCCAAGGGTTTTCATGGACATAGTCGTCTGTGGAGGCCGCAATTTCTTTGCCGGTTTCGAGGGCTGCGGTCTGTACATCCTGGGCTTTTGCTACCGCTGTATCGAGCAGTTCCAGTCCCTTATTGCGTAGCACCTCCGCTTTATCGCCAGTGCTGGCTGCTGCCTCATGAAACAGGTCCTGCGCGTCTTTTACCAATGATCTGATATCGCCGCGTGTGGTCTTAAAGCTCGATTTATACATCGTTGGCTCCTTGCCAATAAAATACTAGTATAACGAATAGCATCCTGAAAATCTGCCTATCGCGGTTAATGTTCTTGTTTTTTAAATCACTTCTAATGCCAGATTGGAGTGACACGAAGGCAATTGGTTGCAATATATATTTAGCAACATCGAATTAATTGATATTCCATTCGAGTAATTATTTTAATGCCGCTGGAAAATTGAATGCGAGGCAATAAAATACGTTCAGATGGAATGTTAATCAAAATCTGATATGCCAAAGTTCATCAACAATAATCCAGAAATTCCCGTTTTTGTACTCACGTATGTGATCAAGCGAAAATTCATGACGACATGAGCGGGGATGACGCACCCTCCATGGCTTTGCCACCGGCGATATTAATCAAGTTATGTGACCTTCGTTTTTAATCATCACTGAAGCGCAGGGATCGTATGAATCAAGTGCCGCCGGTAAGTAAGTGGTTACTAATTTGTTTTGGATCTTAGTTCAGCAATGGTTTCAATATTCCCAATTTGTATGATGATAGGGCGCAGCGACATCGTTGGTTGGGTCGGCCGCCAGGCAAATAGCCATTCCTTTTGTATGGCGTTCCCCTGATTTTTTGTGAAGGCAGCGCCCAATGGATTAGGTTTACCGTAAGAAATCGCACCGTCGATGCCGGTCCAACTCGGCAACAGGCGTTGCGCTGCGCGATGGATGCGTTCTCCAAATTCTTCGGGATCATTGATCACCAGACAACAGTCGCTATTGGCAAACTCGTTATATAGCGCATCATCCGCGGCGCAACTCAAGCTGAGAGTGAGCAGTTGCGGCGAGGCGCGGGATGGATTATGCAAATGATTTATTTGCAAACTTTCCACAGGAGGACGCAGACGGAATTCTCCGAGCGTCAAAGCCCGTTCGAGCCACTGTCGTTCGGAATACCGGTAAAGCTTGGATGGGCGCTGATAATCTGCGGTTGACATGATGGCCTATTACAATTGTGAGGTAAGAAATTGATGAGATAGAAACGTTTTTGGCGTCGAAAAACACGCAGCCATAATGATAATGGACGTGCCAATAATACTCAAAAACAATGTTAAAGGTGAAATTCGCCGTTGGCTTCCGGCTGATAAGTGACTTCTAATACACGCAACTGACATTCACGTCCGACCGGACCCTGCCAGGCAATCGATTGACCGACTGATAAGCCGAGTAAGGCACCGCCAACTGGTGCCAGAATAGACACGGCGTCGAGCGATTTTGCCTGGTGCGGATACACTAATGTTAAGACGTGTTCTGTTTGGGTCTTATCGTCTATAAAACGCACAGCAGAATTCATCGTGACGACGTCTGCCGGAATATCTTCAGGGTTGACTACTCGTGCGCGGCGCAGTGTCTCATTTAACAACTCCACTGCCGCAACATTGCGATAGGTCTGCGATTCCAGCAATTGCTCAATCCGCTCCATATCGAAACTAGAGAGGGTTATTGGTGGTTTAACTTCCATGATGATTTCTCTTTAAATAAGCGAATGAACTTGCTAAGACAAAACGTACCGACATCATTCTGCGAATACGCTTAGGAAGTTTTGCTATAAGGTCTGATGGTAGGCGAGATGCAGAGGAGACGCAAGCCACCACCATTGTGTCCCCTCGTTACGTCAGATAAAGTCTTAACGTCGCCTATTTTGATTGCATTTGTATTTATTCGTCCATTTGCGCATCGGCTATGGAGCGCAATTGAAAGCGGCCATCAGTGTTAAATAGCCAGCTTTCGGAAATTTCTATCTCGCCCTTGCGTAATAAGTCCCTATCAGGCTTCGGAAAAGGTGCTGCGTTTTTTACCGAGAGCATGGCGACCGCTTCGGCGGCACGGTCTTTGTTAGTGCGCATAATTTGCGTGCGTAATAACTGGCCATCAGCATCGATATAAAACTTCAATACGATTACCGCCCTCAACAACGCTTGCGGCCGACCGATATACACTTTGGTGGAGTTGACCGCAACAATACGTTGGGCAAGATTGCGTTTATAACCATCTATCGTCGTTGTATTCGTGGGTGTGGCAGTATTCGCCGGGATAGTCGGCGAGTTATTGCTAAGTCGATCTATTAGTCCACCGACGCAACCGGCGAGGCTTATCGAGATAAGTGCCATGAGGCACATGGTAACAGTCGACGCCTTGCGTTTCATAGGTCACCTCGGGATCGAACTATTCGAACAAAAGATCACACCTAAATATTAGCACTTTGTTAGCAATTTGTTAGCGCCAACGGGTGGCAATGATTTACTCAGTTCGCATCTTCAGGCGACGACGCGCGATGTCGTAGAGCCAGTTAAAGCAAAAGGCATACACCATAAAAAATACCGAAAACACCAGATCCAGCATAAATGCCTGAACCACGCTGATGCTCATCCACCAGGCGGTAATGGGTAAGGCCACAGCCATGAAGCAGAGTTCAAAGCCAAGTGTATGACCCACTCTGACGGCAATGGTTCTGACCCAGCCATAACGTGTCTCAAACCATTCAAATCCATGGTTGTAGAGCATATTGCAAGCCATTGCGCAAAGTGCCAGGATCAATGCCAGCGCGCCGAAGTGAAACAGTTCTAGTCCAAGTCCGTATGACATCAACGGGACCAGAATAACGAGTGCGCCTATTTCAAAAAGTATGGCATGAAGGATACGGCGAAATAAAGTAGAGATAGTCAATCCTGAAGTATAAATGGGCGGTAACGTACAGTATAACCAACCAAATAGCGTTATGCGTCACCGTGGCGGGATACCGGGTATTCCAACTAACCTGATTGGTTATTTGAGATTTTTCCCGTTGTGGCTGCTTTGTGCGAGGTGACGGTGTGATTTAGTCGCGCAATGAGTATCCGCTGCATTGTTCTGGATGGGTGATAGTTTCTTTCGATTTTAGGTTTGGAATTAAGTGGAATTCAGCGCTCTAGCCCGTCAGATGACTAGGTTTAATGCGGCCGGCCATGATCGGTTTAAAGTTCTTTTAAGAATTTTTCATGAAACCCTAGACGAATAAAAAAACTCATGTATAATTCGGCCTCTCTGGGGTTGTGACAAACGCCACGGAAGTTCGGCTGAATAAGCATTTGGGTGCTTAGCTCAGTTGGTAGAGCGGCGCCCTTACAAGGCGTAGGTCGGGAGTTCGAGCCTCTCAGCACCCACCACTTAGCCGAATAGTCGTTAGGTAAGATGCAGTAAAAACAAGGAGTGGTAGTTCAGTTGGTTAGAATACCGGCCTGTCACGCCGGGGGTCGCGGGTTCGAGTCCCGTCCGCTCCGCCAACTATATGTCAAACGTTAGCCAAGTTTGCCGACAAACCCCTAAGAGATCAAAGACTTAGGGGTTTTTTGTCGCCTGTTGCGCCCATCGTTGACCATTGACAGCCAGATTTTATGACAGTATCTAATCTACTGTCAAAATACATACTGTCATAAATGCCTAAAGTACCCACCCGTTGACTGCCGATTACCTCTAAAGCCACTCTCGCTCATTGAGGAAAAAAGTCTGTTAACTCCATGGGAAATTCAAGTTGATTTAGCGTTTCACATCGAGCCGCGCTTTACCGACGTGAGCAGTTACAAAAGCGTGGCGAATTGAAAAACGCCTAAAGAACGGACATTCTTTTGGCGTTTAAGTAAAAGGAAATTGAGGCGGCCCCCCAATTTTCTCTTGCATGTTTTTACTTTCAACAGCATCGGAATAGTAGGCTATCGGCCGCCGATTAAGGTTAAGCGAACTTATAGGAGGTATTTGCCATGGCTGCATGTCAATATCCAAAATCTGTCCGTGTTCGGCAATATATCCGCTTCCGTTTTGGGAAATGGAAGATGTCTGTCAGTACTGTCGGTCTTGCCGAGGTCAATTAGCGTTATTTAACTAATCAGCCAAGCTCTCCCATCGTGGCGGGCTTTTTAACGCCGGGTGATTCATTAAATGACGGAAAATAGATGAGGGCAGGATAGGTGGTGAAGCATCTTTTGGTACAAAGTAGTGGCAATTGCTTGCCAGGGCGATAAAGTGTCCGGGGCAGGAGGGCGGTAAATGCTAAGGATTTACTTTTGACAGTACAAGCGACAGTACATTTAGACATTGAAAATAATAGAACGTTTGTTTATAAGACTCTGCCCTGGTCGTTAGGCTCTCGTCCGCCCAAGAACAAAAAAAAAGACGCGCCTAAGTGCGTCTTTTTTCGTCTATTAATTTGTTTTGATCGGGCGTATTGTGACTATTATTGTGACGCGTATTGCTACCCGCGGTGTAACGAACATTAGGGCGCATAGAAGTGCTTTATGGCAACTTTTGTAGTGCAAGCAAGACATTATTTCCATGTTTCAACACTGTTGTTTCATGTGGGAAAACCTATCTTTCATGTATTCCCAAAACTTCATTCAGTTGGCTTGCCAGCATCGCAACATCGCGCTATTGTCGGTTGCTATACTTATTTTATTATCACTTTAGGCCTTCGCCGGTAATAAATCGTTGATAGCAGTTGTGCTTAAATCGCACTCACCGTAGCAAACATAAGTATGTAACCGATTGCCAGGTAATGGAACCCGAACAACTTATTCGAATTAACAGAATCACCTGCCGTATGCTTTACTGGGTGACCTTTAGCTACGTCCTGGATACTCTGTTGCTCTCTGCCTTTGCAGCCATTGATGTGCTCGCTGCACCTCTTATTTTGATGTATGGCGCAATGGCTGTGTTGATTAACGGCATCTTCTACCTGTTGATTAAGAGCGGCTACAACCGCAGGCTAAAAGATCCAACCATGACATTGGCACAATTGATGGTGGCCGCCTTTGGACAAATCGGTTTTGTTATTTTGGTGCCAGAAGTTGGTTACCTGTTTTTGATCAACCTCTTTACCGTGTACGCCTTTGGTGTTGCGACTCTTTCTACCTTACGCTACGTCTTTAGCTGGATTATCGGAGCGTTGGGACTGGCGGTTGCGTTCTATCTGGTAGGGAGCCGACTAGGTCTTCCTGTGGGTACCTCGCAAAGTCTGTTTTTGGTCTATCTCTCTTTTACGCTGACGCTAGGGCGCTGCGTATTTATCGCTGATTATTTAACGCGTCTTGGTAAGCGTCTATCTAAAAAAAACAGTGCCTTGTTATTAGCTATGCAGCGTGTGCAAGAGTTAGCAACACGTGACGAATTGACGAATACCGAAAATCGGCGATCTCTTGGCGAAATTTTGGATTCGGAACAAAAACGTTTTCAGCGTGGTGGCGCATCGTTCTGTATTGCCATACTGGATCTGGATGGTTTTAAAACCGTCAATGACCGTTTTGGTCATCCCGTTGGCGATGAAGTTCTAAAAGCTTTCGTGCAAATCGTACGCCATGAGATGCGTCATAGCGATCATTTCGCTCGCTATGGCGGGGACGAGTTTGTATTGGTTCTGACCGGCACAACCTTATCCGATGGATTAGTAGCGCTAGAACGCATTTGTGACCAGACGGCGATATTTAACTGGCACCAATTTGGTGTGGGGATTGCCGTCACAGCCTCTATCGGCGTGACTGACTTCCGCCCAGAGGAAACCATTGCATCGGCTTTTCAGCGCGCTGACACCGCTATGTATGCCGCTAAATCGGCAGGCCGTAACCGTGTTGTCGCCAGCGGCGACCTGCAGGAGAATGGTTACGGCATCGACGATATGGGGTCTATCGATGCCGCTGCTGCCTAGTTTTATGGGCTTTTCCTGCTGTTGGTCAGTTGCTCATTAGACGTCACCGATGCTTACGCAGTCGGTTCCCCGCCTAAAGAAAACACCAAGTCACTGAGAAGTTTATTTAACTCGCCGGTCATCAGGGTCAGATCTGAGTCGAAGCGTTCGTCATCGTTTATGCTGGAAACGTCGTTTTCTTCTTTTATCACGTCAAGGGGCGCTATGCGCTTGACAGCCAGCCCTTCGGTCAACACGAAAGAAATTCGGTCGGCCCACGTCATCGCTAGGCGGGTACATTGTTTGCCCGCTGCGATATGACGCCTTACGTCTTCAGCTTCCAGCGTGTGACGCACGTAACGCACGGTGGCCTTGCCTTCACCGTTAGCGCGCAATTCAGTATCCTGATCGACCGTAAAGCCGCTTGGGGCTTCATCTGCGACCAACCAGTCGGTCATGGAGGTGAGCGGTGAATGGACGGTGCGCAAGCCTGAAACCTGCAATTTATCGACGGAACCAAGCAAAAGCTTCAACACTTCTTCGGCTTTAGCCGGGCTCGATGCGTCAACTACCAGCCAACCATTGACTGGATCAATCCAGACCCAAGTCGTGCGACGGATACTAAATGCACGCGGCAGCAGTTCGTCGGTTACCTGTTCTTTTAGGTCTTTCAGTTGTTTGCGTCCAGGCGCAAAACCTTGTTGCTCTTCAATCTCTGCCGCACGTGCCTTGGTGACCTGGTTGATGACTGTGGCTGGCAGAAGTTTTTTTTCTGTTCCGAGCGCAAGGATCAACTGGCGATTGACGACGTGTACCAACATTCCGTTGTCGCGTGGTGAAATCCAACCCTGACTTTGCATTTCTAAACTGCTGCACTCAGCAAATGCCTGCTTCGACAGAAACGCTTCCAGTTGATCGGATGAGATCGCCCAAGGCGCGGGAATACGATAAATTTGTAGATTTTTAAACCACATAATAATCTGTTTAATCCGTTAAAAAAGTGATGCGCCAATCTGCAAAACAACAAAGGGCGCAAAGGTGGGTTTGCCCATTGTTGTCGCTGCAGGGTGGCGCAAGGAAAATGATGGCAAATACGTGCGGCGCTTCAATCGGCCGCTATATCATCGTATCGACGTTTAGCACGCTAAGCGTCTTGTTTGGTAACTCCCCTTTTGCATGTAACACTGGCTACAAAGTAGGCAGCGCGGATGAGGGAAGAGGGGAAAAATACAGGCGCAATGGCAGCAACACCGTCAGCAAAAATGCTGCATTTATGCGTCCGTTTGCCAGGTTATTTAAATGCCCATTTTTGTGAGCATATCGGCGATCTCGCGGAATACCGGTTCCAGATGTGGATGACGGACAGCCAAACGTGCTGAGATTTTTTGTGCCTGGTTGACCAGGTCGCTACTAGCTTCCTCTGTCGATACATCCGGTGTCGCGTTCGTATTGTTAGCCAATATCCTTTGTATATCTGCGTCCAATGTTTGCAGTAGCGCTTTAGTTTCAGGATCGACAGGTGCGCCGCTTTCTAGCGTTGCGTGCAGTTTTTGCAATGATTCTTTGAGGTTGTCGAGGCTCATGGTGATTTCTCTTATTTCCTGAAATGTTGCTTGGTTATCTTGGTGACAATGGTTTGCTAAATTTACTCGGCTTACGGGCATCTTCAGTGTCTGTTGTCACCAATAGATTCTCGATAGCGGTTGTTGCCAGGCTGAACCTATCATCTCATGCTACGCGCGGCTTTTGCAATAATGCTTTCAAATTCGCCAACCGGTTTTGCGGCGTAATGACTTCGTCTTCGGTCGGGACCGCATCGCCTTCGTCCAGCTTCATTTCTTTAATAAAACGCGACATGTCGCAATGCACGCTTTCCCCGGCACGCTTGCGTTTTTTGCACCAACTGACGTGTAGACTGCGCTGCGCACGGGTGATACCCACATACATCAGGCGACGTTCCTCTTCGATCCGCGCGGCGATGACCTCAATCGGTGCGTCAGGATCGCCCTTATGCGGCAATATGCCTTCCTCCACGCCGATCAGGAATACATGCGGATATTCCAGTCCCTTAGACGCATGCAAAGTCGACATCCGCACCGCGTCAGGCTCCTCGTCACGGCCATCCAGCATCGACATCAGCGCCACCATTTGGGTCAGTTCCAGCAAATTCTTCTCTTCGCCGGTGCCGTCCTTACCACCCGTCCCCTTTTCCTTGAGCCAGTTTGTAAAGTCGAGAACGTTTTGCCATTTGCTTTGGGCCTGACGATCATCGAAGCTATCGTACAGATAACCCTCGTAATTGATTTCCTTCATCATATCGTCGAGTACCGCCGCCGCATTTTCGCCGCTGCCAGCGGGGCCGATGCGGCTGGCCCGAGACTCAAGTTGATTGATAAAGTTGCCGAACTGACGTAGCGGGTAAAGCTGCCGGTCGGAGAGTTTGGCGTCAATACCGCCTTTAAAAACCGCCTCAAACAACGAGCATTGCCATTGTCCGGCGACCGTTCCCAATATTTCCAGAGTGGCCTGACCAACCCCACGTTTTGGCGTTGTGATGGCGCGGATAAACGCGGGATCGTCGTCTTCATTGGCGATCAGGCGTAAATAACTAATGATGTCTTTGATCTCGGCCTTGTCAAAAAAACTCTGACCGCCCGACATCACATAAGGGATTCGCTCGCGCCGCAGGGCTTTTTCAAAAATGCGGGCCTGATGATTGCCGCGATACAGAATCGCATAATCGGCAAACTTGGCGCGGCGCTCAAAGCGATGCGCCGATAGCATGATGGCGATCTGCTCAGCTTCCTTCTCATCATCTTCCATCCCCATGACTTTGATCGGATCACCGAGACCGTGATCGGACCAGAGCGATTTTTCAAACATTTTCGGATTGTTGCCAATGACAGCGTTGGCAGCTTGCAAAATTCTGGTCGAAGAGCGGTAATTTTGTTCCAGCTTGATCACTTTTAGATCAGGGAAGTCGACTTGCAACGTTTTCAGATTTTCAATGGTCGCGCCGCGCCATGCATAGATTGCCTGATCGTCATCGCCCACCGCTGTGAACATCGGTTTTTTGCCGACGCCGGTGACCAACAATTTCACCAATTCGTACTGGCACGTGTTGGTGTCCTGATATTCGTCCACCAGCAAATAACGCAAACGGCGCTGCCATTTGTCACGTACAACTTCGTTAGTGCGAAATAACTCGACCGGGAATCGAATCAAATCGTCAAAATCGACAGCTTGATAAGCCTTCAGTGTTGCCACATAGCTCAGATAAATACGCGCTGCCTGTGCTTCATCTTCTGTGACGGCTTGATTGAGCGCCTGCTCTGGATCAATCAAACCGTTTTTCCATAAAGACATGGCGGTCTGAATCCGGCGAATTAATTGTTTGTCTGTGGTGATCGCTAAATCTTGCACAATTGAAAAGCAATCGTCGCTATCCATGATCGAAAATCGGTCTTTTAGCCCTAACTCACGCGCTTCTTGCCGCAAAATCTTCACACCTAGCGAGTGGAATGTACTCACGGTGATGTGTTTGGCTTGCTTTGGTTCTTTTAACAACTTGGCAATCCGCTCCTGCATCTCGGTCGCGGCTTTGTTGGTAAAAGTCAGCGCCGCAATATGGCGTGGTTCATAGCCGCAATCTTCGATCAGATGCGCGATTTTTTGGGTGATGACGCGCGTCTTTCCCGAGCCAGCGCCCGCTAACACCAGGCATGGGCCGTCCATGTATTTGACGGCTTCCCGTTGTGGGGCATTGAGACCAAAATTGGGAGTAGACGACATGCGGCAACCAGAAAGAAGCAAAGCAGACTATTTTAACAGTCTGGACCATCAATGCCGCTAAGGTGACGCGAACTGTTGCGCAGACACGCGCTGATTTTTTTGTCTTACTTTTACGCTTTTGCTGGGCGCGGGCATAGTATGGGAGAATTCGGTTATCGCCATCAGGCAGTTACTTCTATTGAGTCTTTATGAAATTTGCGCATTTAATCGAAATTAATGATCCGCTTAATCCATTGATTAAGCCGTTGACCTCTGAACAACTTTGGCGCGGGCTAGTCCTGCGCGCTGAACAGCCGATGTTATTCGTTCCGCATCTGGACGCATGCCAAATCCTGGAAAAATCGATCGATTCGCTCTCGCGAGAGTTGCGTTACGGCAAAATCATCATCCGCGATATTGTGACGTATTTACCGCAATTGCAAGTGCGTTATCAGGTCCCACCGCAAGAGGAATTGTTGGGATCAAGTCTGACCATGACTATCGAGCAACCTCAACAGGACGCACTGTTTGTACGTTTTTCGTATACCGATGAATCGAGCGGGACCGCTATCAGCGCAGAAGAGGAAATGGTCGATGAGTTTCGTCGGAGCGCCTATTTACAGGCAGATATCGACACAATCCGCATAATCCGAGAATTAGTGGACAGCGATAAGCTAAACTAAGTTGTCTGATTTTTGCAGCGTGGCCTTGTTTGGCCACAAATGAAGACGCAACTTTGCACCAAAAATATGAGAGGTTCCATGTCAGATACCGTCATTAATCCGCAGTTATTACAGTTACGCGATCAAATCGATATTGTCGATGCACAGTTGGTCGCGCTGCTTGGTCAGCGCTTTGGACTGACAGCGCAAGTCGGGGTGTTAAAAAAAGAAACCGGTCTTGAAGCAAGAGATCCAGATCGGGAGCGTTTACAGATTGTAAAAGTGCGCAAGTTAGCCGCTGATTCCGGTGTCGATCCTGATTTCATAGAGAATTTGTTTCAAACCATGTTGAAAACGGTGGTCCAGAATCATCGAGAGGTTTAAGCGTTTCTGGCGACGCACGGCACCAACGGCGCATTAAAACTCGGTAATGCATTATCGATGTTGCTCAAATAGGGCGGCTTGGTTCAAGCCGGTTCTATTGTGTTTTTTGGTGCTTTTACGTTCCGCCAACCATAGCAATACCAACCCCACCGAAGAAAAGACCCAATAATCAATCGGCACTGGCCCCAACCAATGTTTGTGCCACGGCACGTCAATCGGGTTGAAGCGGCTCAGACCAAATGCCGGGTTCACCAGAAACCATAGCCAGTCTTCTGCGATCCAGAACAACATGATCGAGGCCAGAATGCGTCCTTCGGCCCTCCAGTCCCAACGTCCGTTGAACCAGATTGGATAGTGGAACACCAAGGCGATGAACGGAAATACCCACGCGTGGTAGCCGGTCATGGCGCGACCTCCCCAGAAAATATCGAGTAGCCAGTGATGCTCTATGCGCCAGGTCGGCAGATTGGCGGCCCATCCCGCGCCACCTTCAATCTGAATTTCTACGTTGGCGAAAAAATAAGCTAACAATGCGGTCCATACAAGCATGCCGATCACACGGCGAAACTGTGTCAATTGCATAAGTCAGTGAACCTGGAAATAGGAGCGTTGAACGAGTGGCGGGATCGCGGGCGGTGTTAAAGTCTCGCGCAATCCATCAAGATGGTTAAAAACAACATTTAAAACTTCTCGCCCAGCACGCGGGCGGCCCAGGGCAAGGCACCGTTCGCGCAGCTCTGCAAGCAAATGTGGGTTTTGCAACAAAAGTTGTAGTCGATAATTGAGCGCGGTCAGATCTACTGCCTTTAGTGCCGCGCCTTGCTCTAACAAATAATCGGCATTGCGTTCTTCTTGCCCCGGTATCGGCGAATGGATGATCATCGGAACGCCCATCGCCAGGCACTCAGAAGTGGTCAGGCCGCCGGGTTTGGTGATCACCAGATCGGCACAAGCCATTAACTTTTCCACCTGATCAGAAAATCCGAGTGCCTTCAGGCGATGCGGATGTTGGGCCGCGATGTGCTGCAAATTATTTTGTAACTCCAGATTTTTACCGGCCAACGCTACCAGCTGAAAATCGCACTCAAATCCGTTATCCTTCATGTTCAGCAAACTTTGTACTGTTTTATCCAGATCGCCAATCCCTGCACCGCCGGACATTAAGAGGATAATCGGGCGTTGTGCATCTAACCCCAAGGCTGCCGCGCACGCCACTCGCTTCAGGGTTTGCGAGAACGCTGGCATCACCGGAATGCCGGTTACATACACTGAAGTGGCAGGAATACCTTTGGCGCGCATGCGGAAGGCGACCTCTTCGCTAGCCGCAAAATAGCCTTGCATCTGGGGTTGCAGCCACATACTGTGCAGATCAAAGTCGGTGACCTGAACCCATACCGGACAAGCGAGCCGCTGGCTGCTGATTTCTCTGGAGAGCATTTCAGCGGGTAAAAAATGCGTGCAAATAATCGCGTCGGGCGCGTACAGGTTGACGGCTGCGCGCAATTTTCGAGTGCTTACGCGTTCCATCATCCTTCGCAGTTTTTGCATCGTCGCGTCGGGATGTGCGCTGTCGCTTTTTTGATAGACGTAACCCCACACCGCTGGATGACGATTTACCAGATGAAGATAAAAATCTGTGTAGATAGCGCGGAAACCGGCAGAAACATAGTCCATCGCATCCCAATGCACAATCTCGGTGCCGGGATATGCTGCCGCGCAGGCTTTTAACGCCTCCGCCGCGCGCATGTGTCCCGCACCGGCAGAAACGCTTAATAACAATATCTTTCGTTTTTTTGTCGCGTACGTGATGCTATTGATGGTCAACTCCGGCTATTGCTATTAATGGTGCTCATTGCACAAAACAGCTTGTAAGTCGCTGCATTTTTGGCAGCTTACCTACCGTTTGTGTCAGGAATGTGAAAATCGCGATGTTCCATGCCGGAATGTAACAAGTGCAATTAATTGGCGTGGCGTAGAATCGGTGGCCGTTACCATTCGCCATGAAAATTGCCATGCGCGGTTAAATCTCATTTAAATGTAGGAAGTAGAACCATGTCGACGCACCATAAACCCCTGGATGGCCTTGCCATTGGCCTGATGCTCTTGCTGTGCATTTGCTGGGGCTTCCAGCAAGTGGCGGTCAAACTGGCGCTGTCAGTGATGCCATCCACCTTGCAGATCGCTTTGCGCTCGGGCGGTGCGGCATTGCTGGTCTGCTTGTTCATGCTATGGCGAGGTGACGGATTTTCGCTACGTGACGGCACTTTTTGGCCGGGCTTGGTGGCCGGTGCATTGTTTGGCGGAGAGTTTCTGTGTGTCTCGATTGGCCTCAATTACACCACCGCATCGCATATGTCGGTTTTTCTGTATAGCGCCCCCATTTTCACCGTACTGGCGCTGCATTGGCTGGTTCCGGGCGAACGGTTGGGGTTGCTCCAATGGTGCGGTGTGCTGACTGCATTTTTAGGAATCGTGGTGGCGTTGGCGGCAGGTTTTTTTGATGGTGAGGCCACGCCTGTAAGTGTGCTTGGCGATGCGCTTGGTTTGGCAGCGGCGGCGTTTTGGGCAGCCACCATTATCGTGATCAAAAAAAGCTGTTTATCTACAGCTAAGCCGAGCAAAACATTGCTGTATCAACTAGGTGTGGCAACCGTGATGCTATTGGGTTTTGCTTTTGCTACGGGACAAGCGTCTATCGGACCAATGACGGAAGTGACGTGGATGAGTTTATTGTTTCAGACGGTTGTGATCGCTTTTGCGAGTTTTTTGACATGGTTCTGGATGTTGCGCCGTTATCTGGCGTCCCGATTGTCCGTGTTTTCGTTCTTAACGCCGCTCGTTGGCGTCGGTTTTGGGGTGTTGATACTTAACGATCCGGTGGGCTTACCGTTCGCAATCGGAGCAGTATTGGTGCTGACAGGTATCGTCATGGTGAATCGGCGGCAGAGTTGATTTTGTGCGTCTCTGCCGCCTTTGAAGTTTGCGCTTACTATCCTCCGACTTTTACGCTTTAAACGTGCCTTCCGACACTAAAGCTGAAAGCGGCAGGCGCGGACTTGGCGCTTCTTTTTCTTGCAATCCGGCTGGAAGCATTGCTTTGTCGCCGATCTTGCCGATGGCAATCACCGCTTCAATGGCAATATTTTCAGGTATCGCCAGTTCGCTGCGGGTTTTTTCCTTATCAAAGCCGGCCATGCCATGCGCATGCCAGCCTGAAAGACTGGCTTGTAGCGCCAGATAGCCCCAAGCTGAACCTGCGTCAAACGAGTGGGTTGGCGATGGTTTTTCTTCGGTTGATCCTGGTGCAGTCATCGTGGTTTTCGACAAGACGACCACCAACGCAGAAGACTTTTCAGCCCAACTACGGTTGAAATCGTTCAGCAATCCGAGCAGTTTGTCCCAATGTGGCGTGCCGCGACGTGCAAATACAAAGCGCCATGGCTGCGAATTGTAGGACGATGGCGCCCAGCGTGCCGCTTCCAGAATGGTCAACAGTTCTTGTTCTGTCATCTCATCGTTAGTGTATGCGCGGGGCGACCAGCGATTGATAAATTGTGGATCAATAGTGTGTTCGGTAACGCGTGGGTTTGATTCGGACATAAGTACTCCTGTTAGTGGTGGTGCGAAAATGACATCAGATCAACGGATGCAACGCAATGCAATTGCCTGAGTCAAACATAGGTCAACCCTGCGTCAACTTTGAATTTGCAAAGGCGCATCATCGCAAAATACCCCGCTGATCGCCAGAGTTTCCTGGATGCGAAGTATCTTATCAGCAGTTTTTAATGCGTGCAGATAGTGCAGTGTTTGGCTTAAACGTGTTTGTTTGATGACGTACTCGATTGCAGCGGAGCGGAAGTCGGTCGCTAAGCCGGTATAATCGGGCGTCTTAGATGCTGAATTAACGCAAATTAATTCGTAACGACAATCCACATCATTTCGGTCGGTTTGCCGATCCACTGAACGGAAATTCCATGCTTGCGCAACAAAAACAACACATTATTGACCTTTTTAACGCTGCGTTGCAGCCAATTGTCGTTGGTACAGATGTACACCCAACCATCACGCTGGAACGTCCGCGTGACCCTGCGCATGGCGACATTGCTTGCAACATTGCCATGCAATTGGCGAAGGCACTGAAAAAAAATCCGCGTGAATTGGCGCAATCATTGGTTGCTGCCGTAATGGCGAATCCTTCACACGTTAACGTGATTGCGGGCGCTGACATTGCCGGGCCGGGGTTTATCAACTTGCGTCTGACCGCCGCAGCCAAGCAAGAAGTGGTCAAAGTGGTATTGCAACAGGGTGCGGCATTCGGGAAGAGCACTGTTGGCGAGGGCAAGAAAGTATTGGTCGAATTCGTCTCCGCCAATCCTACCGGACCATTGCACGTCGGTCATGGTCGTCAAGGCGCGCTGGGCGACGCAATGTCGTCCCTGTTTCAAACGCAGGGCTACGATGTCACCCGTGAGTTTTATTACAATGACGCCGGTGTTCAGATTGCAACACTGGCAACCTCCGTTCAGGCGCGTGCCAAAGGCAATAAACCGGGCGATACCGATTGGCCTGAATCCGCATATAACGGCGATTATATTGCCGATATCGCCCGTGATTTTCTAGCCAAAAAGACCGTAGAAGCCAGCGACGGCGAACCGGTTACCGCCAGCGGCGATCTGGACGATGTTGAGTCAATTCGCAAGTTTTCCGTCACCTATTTGCGTCGTGAGCAGGATCTGGATTTACAAGCGTTCGGCGTCAAGTTTGATAACTATTATCTTGAGTCGTCGTTGTACAAAGATGGCAAGGTCAACCACGCCGTTGAAACACTGATCGCCGCAGGTAAAACCTACGAACTCGATGGCGCACTATGGTTGCGCACCACCGACTACGGCGATGACAAAGACCGCGTGATGAAAAAATCCGACGGCACGTACACCTATTTTGTGCCGGACGTCGCCTATCATATTGTCAAATGGCAACGTGGTTTTGGTAAAGTCATCAACGTTCAGGGCAGCGATCACCACGGTACCATTGCACGGGTACGGGCCGGATTGCAAGCGGTCGACGCGGGCATTCCGCAAGGCTATCCGGATTACGTTCTGCACAAGATGGTCACCGTCATGAAAAATGGCGAGGAAGTAAAAATTTCCAAACGTGCCGGTTCTTACGTCACCGTGCGCGATTTGATCGAATGGTCTTCTGGCGATGCGGTAGCGGAAGACGGTTCCCGCGACTTGACGCGTGGCCGTGATGCCGTGCGTTTCTTCCTGATTTCACGTAAGGCCGACACCGAATTTGTATTCGATGTCGATCTGGCGCTATCCCAATCAGATGAAAATCCGGTGTATTACGTACAAATGGCGCATGCGCGGATTTGCTCAGTGCTGGCCCAATGGGACGGCGACGAGTCGACCCTCAGCGGTGTTGATCTGAGTCTGCTGACCGCACCGCGCGAAGCCTCATTGATGGCTAAACTGGCCGCCTATCCCGATATGCTGGAACACGCATTGGAAGAACTCGGCCCGCATCAGGTTGCATTCTATTTGCGGGATCTGGCCGGTGAACTGCATAGCTATTACAATGCTGAACGTGTGCTGGTCGACGACGAAGCGCTGAAGTTGGCGCGTCTGGCGCTGATGGTGGCCACGCGCCAGGTGCTGCGCAATGGTATGGCATTGATTGGTATTTCGGCACCTAACCGCATGTTGCGCGATCCGGTCGAAGTCGTTGCATAATCGAGATCGTTGTCATCGAGATCGCTGCAAGAATTGAAGACGTCATTCGGTGTTAGTCTGGTTTGGTTGCGCTAAATTGTCGGGTTAAGACAGGCGTGGAGTTGGATCGACTAACGCTTCAAACCATGTATATCGTATATATCGTATACGTAATGGGCAATGAGTTGAATGTAATGAGGGAAGTGGAAGTATGAGCAAAATAGACAAACGCAAAAAAAAGCAAGCTGGCGGAACGTTCGTTGGTGTGATTCTGGGCCTGATTGTCGGTTTGGCGATTGCGGTGGTCGTAGCAATCATGATTACCAAAACCCCAACACCTTTTACCAATAAAGCACCAAAGGTCGAAAAGCCGTCCGACATCATCACCGCGCCTGAGCAATTGTCTGATCCTAACAAGCCGCTCTACGGTAACCGTGGTCAGGCCTCAACACCTGCTACCGCAGTTGCGCCTGTAGTAGTTCCTGATCGGCCCGTTAGTCCGGTCGTCGTTGCGCCAGCAGCACCTGATCTGATCGGCCAAAAGATTCAGGAAAAGCAGCACGAAGCCGCCAAAGCACCGATTATCGATAAATCGACCGCGGATAAAACCAAGAAAGTGGCCTCTGACATCGCCACAGCCAAAACTGACAGCGCAGATGATCACTGGATTTATTACCTGCAAATCGGCGCCTTTCGCGAGCAGGCTGAAGCAGAAAGTGCACGTGCCAGATTAGCGTTGCAGGGTTTTGAGGCAAAAGTCAGCGAACGACCATCCGATAATGGTTCACTGTATCGCGTACGTATCGGTTCATTTAGTAGCTTAGAAACAATGAACCGTATGCGTAGTAAGCTGTCTGACAGCGGCATCAGCACTGCAGTAGTGCGTTCAGCAAAATAACGTAGATGTTATCGGCGTCTTGTTCTTCGCCTCCCGTTCGCTATAAACGTGGAGGCAAAGATGGCGATAACAGCAATATTTGCAGTACAACCTCTTCGCGCAATTCCGAACGCTCCTGAAGCATCAGGGATTGCGCACTGTCTATCATTAGAATAAGGAAATCCCATGCGTTTTTTGCAACGTGCATTTGCCATTGTCGGCCTTAGTCTCACTCTCGGTTTCGTCGCCGCATCGGCCAGCGCTTCTCCTGCCAATCCGGTCGCAGGTACAGACTACAAATTGCTCGATACCGCGCAAGCCACTGATTCTGGCAAAAAAATCGAAGTCACTGAATTCTTTTGGTACAGCTGCCCACATTGCTTCGCGTTGGAGCCAGAGTTGGAAAAATGGGTTGCCAAACAGGGCGACAAGATTGATTTCAAGCGTGTCCCGATCTCTTTTGATCCACGCTTTTTGCCCCAACAAAAACTGTATTACACATTAGAAGTCATGGGTCAGGTACCAGCGATGCATAAAAAGGTATTCGATGCGATTCACGTCCAGCACCAGCGTCTGGATACGGATGCAACGATCCTTGATTTTGCGGTTAAGCAAGGCTTGAACAAAGCTAAGTTCACTGAAGTGTACAACTCGTTTGGTGTGCAATCGAAAGCCATGCGCGCAACCCAACTGCAAAACGCTTACAAAATTGACGGTGTGCCGATGATTGCCATCGACGGCCGCTTTCTGACTGCACCATCGATTGTCGGGACTTCAATGGGTAACGCGCCAGAGCCGGTCTTGTTTGCTGCCACGCTGCAAGTCGTTGATTCTCTGATTGCCAAAGCGACCGCAGAAAAAAATAAAACGGCTGCTCCGCCAGCGCAAGCCAAAAAATAATACGGATTTGTGGGAACTGTTCGTTAGCCATCAAGAACAGCTTAATAGGTGTAAACGGTGGCTAAACGATTACTAAACGGTTACTGAAATCTATTAGACGCGATTTGAGTCCGATTTTGATCCAAGTCATCGGTATCTGCGCTTCTGGCAATGGAGCCCGAACACCTAAACCGAGATTGTCTTTTGAACATTAAGATCTTTGTGCATTAGGATCTTTTAATACTGTTTGATTTAGTACCCTGGCCGAGCAAAAATTCTTCTCCAGGCTTCTCAAAAAGTTGTCAAATAGTCCGTCCCGCCCTTATCGGCAGAGGGCGGACTTTTTTTATATAGGACACATATGCAACGTGTATTTATTACCGGCGCTTCTAGCGGTATTGGCGCTGCCCTTGCGCAGCAATACGCAGCGCAAGGCGCTACGTTAGGATTGGTGGGGCGCCGTCGTCAGCCGTTGCAACAATTGATAGACCGTTTGCCTCATCGAGAGCGCCACCATTTATACGTTCTGGATGTGAATGATCACGAGGCGTTACGGATTGCCGCAGCAGACTTTATTGCAGAGGGCAATGGTATCGATGTGGTGATTGCCAGCGCGGGCATTTCTCAGGGAACGTTGACCGAATTTGCGGAGGATCAGAAAGTATTTGAATCGATATTCGCGACCAACATGCTGGCCACCGTTGCCACCTTCAGCCCATTTATTGCCACGATGAAACAACAAGCGCAAGCCGGTCAGCGCGATTGTCGTTTGGTCGGCATTGGCAGTGTTGCTGGTATCCGCGGCTTGCCCGGGGCGGGCGCATATAGTGGCTCGAAAGCAGCAGTGATGCGCTACTGTGAGTCGTTGCGCGTTGAATTGCGCGCCAGCGGCATTAAAGTTATCACGTTAGTGCCGGGTTATATTGATACGCCGATGACACAGGTTAACCAGTACCGCATGCCGTTTTTGATGCCAGCGGTCGCGTTTGCCGCCCAAGCCTGCGCTGCAATCACGCGCGGAAATAGTTATCAGGTCATCCCGTGGCAAATGGGTCTGGTAGCGAAATTATTGCGGATTTTGCCAAACTGGTTATACGATCTGGTATTCGCCAGAGCGCCGCACAAGGCGCGTAAGCCATCGTAACTAGCTGGCCCCGATATGAGCGCAGCCTAAACTGGTTAGATGGTATGTTGGTCAAATTGTCTTAGTTTGTTTGGGCCAGACAAACCTGCCAGCAGAAAAGTAAAAAAAGGCGTTCGATACTTCTAGTATCGAACGCCTTTCCATTAGCAATACGCGTTAAATCACTTTGTGTGATTTGTGCGATGCCGTAAATTTACTTCGGATGCAGCAACGACCGCTTACGCGCATAGCCGAAATACACCGCCAGCCCAATCAATAGCCAGCAACCAAAAGCGATCCACGTTACCGCTTGCAGATGCAACATTAAAAATACGCAGAAAAAGATCGCAGCCAACGGCACAAACGGCACACCGGGGCAACGGAAAGGGCGTTTGATATCTGGACGTGTTTTGCGGAATATCAATACCGCCGCTGAAATTAACGAGAACGCCATCAATGTGCCGATATTAATCAGCTCTGCCAACACGCCCAAGGGCACGACCGCCGCGATCAGCGCAAATACAATACCAACCAGCCACGTAGTAAAAAACGGCGTCGCAAAACGAGGATGCACTTTAGATAATTTTTTCGGCAATAGTCCGTCGCGTGACATCGCAAATAATATGCGGGTTTGACCATAAGTCATGACCAGAATCACTGTTGTCATTCCTATAATTGCGCCGAGATCGACAAAGCCAGCAACCCAGTTTTGACCCGCATATTGCAAGGCCAGTGAGACAGGATGATCGACGCCGAGAAATTTTTCGTAAGGGACAATGCCCGTCATGATGCTGGCGACGATCACATACAATATCGTACACACCGTGAGCGAAGCGATGATCCCGATTGGCAAATCACGGGAGGGTCGTTTGACTTCTTCCGCCGCCGATGTCACGGCGTCGAAACCAATAAATGCAAAAAATACGATGGCTGCTGCATTAAACACGCCTTGATAGCCAAAAGGCAGAAAAGGTTTCCAGTTAGCCGGCTGGACATGGTTCGCACCAACGACGATGAATAGCACAACCACGCTCAGTTTGATAAACACCATGATGTTATTGGCACGCGCTGATTCACGCACACCAATCGACAACAAGGCGGTGACGACTAGCAAGATGATGAAAGCAGGCAGATTGAACCACGTCTCCACGCCTGGCACCGAGCCAGGCGCCGCACTCAGTATGGCCGGTATGTGAACGCCAAATCCGGCTAGTAAAGACTGAAAGTAACCCGACCAGCCGACCGAGACTGCCGATGATGCCAGTCCGTATTCCAGCAACAAATCCCATCCAATCATCCAGGCAACCAGCTCACCCATGGTGGCATAACTATAAGTGTAGATCGAGCCGGATACCGGCACGGTAGAGGAAAATTCAGCGTAGCACAATGCAGCAAAGCCACAAGCTACGGCGGCAACGATGAAGGACAGCGACAAGCCGGGGCCGGCGAGCAGAGCACCGGTTCCGGTTAATACAAAAATGCCGGTACCGACAATCGCGCCGATACCGAGCAAGGTCAGATCGAGCGGTCCAAGCGTGCGCTTCAGGCCACTACTATCATTCTGACTATCGAGGATCATCTGGTCGAGGTTTTTGGTGCGAAACAAACTCATGAAACTTCTCCGGTAAGGATATTACGGTGTCTCAATTGCCCGATAAGTTTGAGATCGATTGTGTAGAAGGGCGATAGGCTATGCGGAAACCTAGCTGCAAACCAAATATCCAAACCTGTCCGGTTGGCAGCAATGGTGAAGATCGTTCGCGTTGGATGGCGATGACTGCGACATATCGTCGTCAGGCATCGATCAAATAAGTACGCTACTTGGGATCGATAAAAATCCACGCAACGGAGATGGGCGACAAGCCTTTGGGTGCGCGGGCGGGATATCAGGTGATAATGGGGAGTGTGTGAAATGGGTTGAGTCAGTAAGCTAAACGAGTAGGCAAAATGAGGTGGACAGGAGAGCAACGCGTGAATCATGCGTCGCGGTAAGCCTCTACCGACCTGCCCGATACAAACGAGATCAAGCAATACGGCAATCATTTCCCAATGGAAATTTTCCCGTATTCTCTCATAATCGACGCATCAAATCCACGCTAGCGTAATGAAAATAAGAATTGAGCCTATAAGTGTGCCGACGTTAAGTTTCCATAAAATGATACTTTTTTAACGAATCAATCAGATTCGAAACCATAGTCGCGCTCGACTTTGGCAATCCTCGTTTTATAGTGTGAGTACCAATCAGAGCGTCCAGACGCTTGCGCAACCAGATGATCGGCGTTGGCTTTCCAGGCGCGTATTGCTTCTAGCGAGGCCCAGTATGAAACAGTAATGCCGAGCGTTTCCCGTGCAGATTCGATCCCAAGAAAGCCCGGTTGTTGCTGAGCCAACAAAACCATCCGATCCGACATGGCGTCGTAGCCTTCATCGTTGGCGGTTTTCAAGCTGGTAAAAATCACAGCGTAATAAGGCGGAGCAGGCGTCGCGGCGATCATCTTAATCCCGTAAAGATAAATGGGGGCTGTGCTTTAGACTTTAGACATCAGGCAAAGCGCCGGTTGCATC
Organism: Glaciimonas sp. Gout2; assembly: GCF_035018905.1. Lineage (NCBI taxonomy): Bacteria > Pseudomonadati > Pseudomonadota > Betaproteobacteria > Burkholderiales > Oxalobacteraceae > Glaciimonas > Glaciimonas sp. Gout2. The sequence continues at coordinate 44,689 of NZ_JASJXA010000011.1, forward strand.
AATGCGTCTGAAAGCGATAAATATTGTCTGCATCCATGCGCCGCACAAGGACGTCGTCAAACCATAATTTATGTAAATGTGCCAGCGCCTCGCCGAGCGCAAAAGTCATTTGATGCGCGTCCAGAGCACGGGGAAACATGATCGGTACGATATCGCTGGCAGACTGCGGTGTGGCGCAAGCTTCAACTACTTCAGCCAGTCGGTCGCGATGATGGTCCTTCAGTTGATCGATACGCGTCTGTAAGCCACGGAACGGCTTGCCGTGCGAAGGCAGCACCAAGGTGGTTGTGGGTAGATTGCGATATTTTTCGAGCGAATCCAGATACTGCTGGACCGGATTAGACTCCGGTTCGATCGCAATCACCGACACATTGGTCGAGATGCGCGGCAGCACCATGTCTCCGGCAATCAGTAAATCGAGATCAGGACAATGCAGCGCCACATGCTCGGGGGCGTGACCGAAACCCGTAATCACGCGCCATTCATGCGTGCCGATACGAAACTTCTGCTGATCATGCAGTCGGTGATAGGCGTGCGGCACCGTGGGAACCATGTCCGGATAATAGGATTTGCGTTGCGCTACCTTCGCAATGACTTCAGGATCGCGCATGCCATGCATCTCAAAATGCGGCAACATCGAACTGCCATCGAAACCCGGCAATCCTGCCGACATCATTCGGGCCGACAAATATTCGCCAGCACTCATCCATAGCGGCGCTTGCCAGCGCTGACAAAGCCAGTCTGCAGAACCAACATGATCAGGGTGACAATGGGTGACCAGCACGCGCAACACCGGCAAACCATTTAATTGCGTAGCAAAAATATTCTCCCATGCACTCCGCGTGGCATCGTTTGAAATCCCGCAATCGACGATGGTCCACCCTTTTTGTACACCATGTGCGGTTTCTAACCTATCTTCCAGCAGCCATAAATTGATATGGTTCAGCGCAAACGGCAATGCCATGCGCAACCAACGTACGCCGGGCGCAACTTCAAGCGTAACGCCAACCTCCGGCAAAATATCCGAAAATGCGTAGTCGAGCTGAGCTTCGAGGGGATTCATTAAAACATCCTTGTAGAGTGAACGGCCAGATCAGCAGCGTCGATGCGCGTGATCGGAGTGTGAGACGGAAAGTGAAGAGCACTAACCAGACTTGCGAAAGGTAATGCTCGTCTCTTCATTGGGAGGTTAGTTTCTTTGATTTTGCCACGGAAGACGACATAACGTCGGCAGTGCACTATTTTGGGACTACGTTGCCGTTTTCATGCGAGCTGCATGGCAAGCTCGGGTAACCGTATATTTGCCCTAGCGCCACCATAAGATCAGTTAAAGTTGATCGCCGGTCACTGCATAAAGCCCAGCTATTCCCCCAAATCGATGATCGCGGCCAGCGGCGCAGTGCACGGCGCCTCGTAATGCGACAGTACCCACGCACGCGAAGAATGATTCGCCACTCCGTCCAGGAACCGCATCACAAAGCCAATGGAACCCTTATCAAGTGCAGCAAAAGGATCGTCCAGCAATGTTACCGCTGCGCCAGCGGCGAAAGCGGCCGCCAGCCAGACTTTGCGCTTTGACCCAGTGGAAAGCATGTAAAGATTCTTCTCCAGATGCGGCGCCAGCGACAAACCGTCTATCAAATCGGCCAACAAGACCTGATCGAATCCGGGATACAAAGCGTGCAAAGAGGCGAAATACGCAACCGGCGTCATCTGATCAAAAGCATCTGATCGCATATCGATCCAAAACACCTGCCGTCGATAGGCGGCAGGCTGGTCGACCAGCTTCACGCCGTTAATCTCCAGATCACCTTTAGCGGCTGGCAGTTCACCCGCCAACAGACGTAGCAGCGTTGTCTTACCGCTACCTTCGCCACCGCGCACCAGTGTCACTCCCGGTGGGATACGCGTAGACCAATCAGTGAATACGGCGCCTTGCGCGTAATGGAAGCACAGCCCGTTGACTTGCAAGACTGGCGATGGGGGAATGGCAGCGTGTTCGATGGGAGAGCCCACTTTCAGTTTGAGATCGTGCATGCATTGTAGAAATACGCTGCGAGGTTTGTCAAACCAACGCGTGACTTTTAGTGATGATTTTTTGCGATCAGGCGTATTGGGAGCGGGGTTCGTGATGGATGCGCCATTTCTTCGTTGATTGTGAGCAAGTGACGAAGAAATGGAATCGGTAATCTACTTCACAAAAAGCATCATGATGCCCTATACTCTTTTTGTCTCTGAGAAAAAGGAGGCCGAGTTTAGTAGCTCGATTACGTTTGGCACACAGGCCGCGCAATGCGGTCTTTCTTGTGTGTCTGCCATTGTTGTTCCTTCTATGGGCGACATTGGTAGGGAGGCTTCGGCCTGCCGGCAGCCAAACGTACCGGTCTACTAACCTTGCCATTTGTCGCCCACCCCATTTCAAATTGGGATGCGGTGTAACCGTAAAAGGAATCAACAATGCTTAGAACCATCACGTCTACCGCATCTTCTTTACCATTCTTTAAGCGCCTAGCTGTCCAAGTCAACACGGGAGTGCAATCATGAGCCAGCCGAGCATGACACCGCCACCGCCGCCAGAGCCAGAAGCATTCCATCAGCCATTTTCATGGCTTCCTTTGCATCATCAGACTAATCAATGCGCGCAATTTTATGCGCTGACGGTGGATGTCTGCGAAGGGATAAAAACATGTCTTGATTTGGTCCATGTAAGCAATGCGGACCGCGGCACCGATGTCAAGCCGACGCTGGATATCATTGCCACGGAGCGCTTGTTGCGCCTTGCATTGACGTCCGCTCAGATGCTGGCGAATTTCGCCGCGCATCGTATTGATCAACTTGATCGCCACGTCAGGCTTGGGCCATTAGTGACGGCTTAATGACAGATTAATGTCAGATACATTGATACTGCGGTCGGAGTGCGGCAAAGGTCCGTTCACAGACGCGGACGCTTTGGACGCACTCGTGATCGAATGCAGGCCGAGCGCGATCAAAATCGTCTAGACCATTTCGACTTCCTTATTCAATTGCGGAGATTCCATCATCTGACCATCCGAGGGTGAATGTGCAGTTGCGACGCAATAAGTCTTTAATGAAGTGCATCAGAGGCACTGTATCCCGATAACCTATCAGAATTGATAGTTACTTCCCTTCGCATTTTGTATAACTATTGAGGTTGTAAAACGTTAAGAGTGTTAACGAGCTTTCTAAAAAAATCCTCGACCAGAAAAACAAAGGAAAGTGATGATTCAACGCTACGTATGGATAGGGCTATGTATCGGGTTAGCCATCTTATTTTTGGTGTGTGCTATGTGGTATTCGGATCAAATTGCTAAGATTTTATTAAAATACAAGACTATAAAACCACGTCCGATTTCTGACACTGCCACACCGATATGTTGCAACCACAATTGCAATGAAGGTCGTAATTGCCCATTGAAGATTCAGGGTTTGATGGTGCTAACGGAAAAAGCAGAGTTGGTTCTACGATCAACTTCTTCCAAAGAGACGGCGCACTCTCACGCTTAAGGTGGCAATTCGGTAGCAATAACGGTAGCAATAAATTCACGCAGGGATAATTAATTTTTCTTTAATCGCTTTAATGACCGCCTGCTGTCGCGTCTGGACATTGAATTTCTTTTTCATATTCGCCACGTGAAAATTGATCGTCGCTTCCGAGCAATGAAGAATCTGAGAAATTTCCCACGATGATTTGCCTGACATTACCCATTTGATGCACTCGAGTTCACGCACTGTCAGTTTTGTTGGCGCTTCAATGGAAGGTGATACTGTCAGAAATTTTTGCGATGATTCCAATACATAATCGCGAATCAACGATAGTTCTCCCAGCACCAGCGGTCGTCCGCTATAGGCTTCGTGGTTCACGTTATCTGCGACAAAACTCAGCGTCCCACACTCTCCTTGCGGCCCATGTACCGGATAGCTGATGCCAAAGCGCAAGTTATACTCGCAAGCCCGTTCATATAGCTCTTTCTGTAGCCGACCTTTAAAAGTATTCGGCGTCCACATAATCGGCAACGCGCTAACAGTGCAATGCGCAAAGACTGGATCAATCCGATGAAGCGCTGATTGTTCGTAAGTTGCCAGCCAATCTTGATGGTAGTTGCTCTGAAGAAAAGAAAGCACATCAGGCTTTTTTTTCCCGGGTAGAACGCCGTAAAGGACTTGCTCAAATCCACTGTTTTTTGCAGTCTTGAACAACGATGCGCTCCATTCCTGTTCTGTTTTGCAGTCAAACAGGTTCAACAATTGCTCTAAAAGAACCATAGGAAGTTTGTCATTAGGAGGACCCCTTTATGTACACCAGAAACAATCGTATACCGAGTGACAACAGCTATTTTGGTCGTTGCGATCCTGGCAACGGTTACGTTCTACCGGGGTAACCAGTAAGGCGATGCGACTGCAATTACTATCATCATTACAGACAAAATCACTAATCAAAGCGCGTGTTGCTGCAGCTATGGTGCCGAATGGGTAGAACACCATTACTTCTTTAATATTGACTATTGATCAATAAGACTAAACTCGCTCCTATTTCTTAAATTTGATTATTTTTGGAATATACGACTACTTATCAAACATTTAACAGATGTTTTTTTGTTAATGCATAGACATTTATGCAATATTTTTTATAAGTCATTCCAGAAAAATTAATATTTCATTAGTAATAACGACCAACATGAGGTTTCCTTAAGCCCTTTGCGAAAAATTTCTGAAAAGCATGTGGAGGATTTTTGGATAAGAGGAGGATAGATGTGGCGGACTGTTGCTATCGATTAATCTGGAAATGACACGGGGATTGAGTGACTGCCAATTGAGCGGCCAATGTAAGTATCGTAGAGACGTGGTGCAATTGCTGGATTGATTGCATGGTCAGCAGCGTATCGCAGACTGGAAACTTGCCAACCTTACTTCGCTTGACTGAGTATGGAATTTTTTCTTGTGCGCTTTTTAAATTTTTTCGGCCAAATCGATACGTAAAAAGCCGATGCACACACGGTTGAGCGATACACCCCGAAAAGAATGTTTCGGGGGCGTATGTTCACGATAACGGTCTTTTAAATCTACAACGTCATCACGTTACGACATTGGCATTATTAAATCGCAACTGGCCATCGACGCGGCGTAGTAAGCCAAGCGGGTTGTCTGTCTTAAGCGCGTCGGGCAGCAGTGACTCAGGCATGTCTTGATAGCTTACCGGCCGCAGAAACCGGAAAATAGCCTGACTACCGACGGATGTAGACTTGCCGTCGGCAGTTGACGGGTAGGGACCGCCATGGACCATGGCGTGACCAACTTCTACGCCGGTCCCGAATCCGTTCACCAGGATGCGACCTACACGACGTTCCAGCGCAGGCAAGAATCCACGGAATTCGGCATGATCTGCCTCTTCGATATGAATTGAGGCTGTCAATTGACCTTCGAGGCTTTCTACAATTGCCAGCATCGTCGCCAGATCCGGACAGCGAACAATCAGCGACGATGCACCGAATATCTCTTGCTGCAATGCGGCATGTTTTTGGAAGGCTTCCGCTGTAGTAGAAAACAACGCCGCCTGTCCTTGATACTGTGTGCCGCCTTTGCCGCGCGCCTCGGTGCGAACGTCAGGGTGATCGCCAATCGCTGTGACACCCATGTCGTAGGCTTGATGTATACCCGGCGTCAGCATGGTCGATGCCGATTGTTCATTCAGCGCAGTTTTCGCCGCGTCTATAAATGTGTTCAGAGTCGGACCATCGATGGCCAGGATAAGACCGGGGTTGGTACAGAACTGTCCGGCGCCAAGTACCAGCGAGCTGACAAATTCCTTGCCGATTGATGCTGCGCGATTGGACAGCGCATGCGGAAACAGTAGCACTGGATTGATGCTGCTCATTTCGGCATACACCGGAATCGGCTCTTGTCTGGCTGCGGCAAGTTGCATCAAAGCGGTGCCACCAGCACGTGATCCGGTAAAGCCAACTGCCTTGATGCGATGGTCGGATACCAGGCCTTGGCCAATACTGCGTCCGCTGTCGAATAGAAGCGAGAACGTACCTTCCGGCAAATCACAATCACTGACTGCTTTTTGAATCGCCCGACCAACCATCTCGGACGTACCTGGATGTGCCGAGTGGGCCTTGACGATGACCGGGCAACCTGCCGCCAGGGCCGACGCTGTATCGCCACCGGCGACGGAAAAAGCGAGAGGGAAATTGCTGGCACCGAACACGGCGACGGGGCCAACCGGAATGTTCCGAAGGCGCAGGTCTACCCGCGCAAACGGCTTTCTTTCTGGCTGCGCCGGATCGATCCGCGTTTCTAGAAAGTCGCCGTTTCTGACCACGGCGGCGAACATGCGAAGTTGACCGACCGTGCGCCCACGCTCTCCTTCAATGCGACCACGCGGTAAGCCGCTTTCGCTGACACAGCGCTCGATCAGATCGTCGCCGAGTTCCAGAATGTTTTGAGCAATCGTCTCTAAAAAAACCGCTCGCGCTTCAAGCGATGTTTCACGATAACGATCAAATGCCTGCCAGGCCAACGCGCATGCCTGCTCAAGGTTCTCTTGCGTGGCTCCGCCGAAAAGCGGCGCAAGTATGGCGCCGGACGCCGGATTGACGGCATTGATAGTGCCGTTTGTGCCACGTGTAGCGCGGCTGCCAATTAATGACTCACCTAAAATCTGCATATAAGATTCCTTGAAAAATAAGAAGTAGATCTGCTGCTTGCACTGCGATGGTTTGCCGCAAGCGGTTGTATTAATTCGCCCAACGCAAAACTAGCGGGTCGAGGCGGCGCGCGATCTGCATCAGTCCGTCGCGGGTTGCCGGATGGATGGGTTGAAGCGGGTGGCGTAATGCGTCTGATGCGATGATTCCGCCCTCTTTCATGAGGATTTTGCACGTCGCCAGACCACCTTGCCGATTTTCAAAATTAATCAGCGGCAACCATTGTTGATAATAAGCTGCGGCTTGTTCGTAATCACCGGCCTGATAAGCGTCGATGATTTTACGAATCCCGTCCGGGAAGCCCCCGCCGGTCATTGCGCCTGTCGCGCCAGCATCCAGATCAGCCATCAGCGTGATGGCTTCTTCACCATCCCACGGCCCCAGAATGGCGTCGCCGCCAAGTTCAATCAGTTCGCGCAGCTTTGCCGCAGCTTGCGGTACTTCAATTTTGAAGTAAGAAACGTTGGCGATTTCTTTGGCCATTTTTGCCAGAAATGACGCCGACAATGTTGTCCCGCTGGCTGGCGCATCCTGAATCATGATCGGAATATCGATGGCATCGGAGACGACCTTGAAAAAAGCTTCAATGCCACGCTCTGCGACGCGGAATGTGGCGCCATGATAAGGCGGCATAATCATTACCATTGCCGCACCGGCATCCTGCGCACTGCGGCTTCGCTCGGCGCAAATACGTGAGCTGAAGTGGCTGGTCGTCACGATGACCGGCACGCGTCCTGCAACGTGTTCCAGCGCCGTGTTCGTCAAAATGGTGCGCTCGTCATCGCTGAGCACAAACTGTTCTGAAAAATTGGCGAGAATGCAGATCCCATCCGAACCGGCATCGATCATGAAATCGAGGCAGCGGCGCTGTCCGTCCAGATCAAGATTGCCCTGATCGTCGAAAATGGTCGGCGCTACTGGAAATACGCCACGGTATTCAGGCTTGTGATTGTCATTGGTCATGATTTTTTATTCCATTTAAGCTGTGAAGCGATTCGCTGTATGTCAGGTGAGTTCTAAGGGGCTAATCATCACGTGATCGCGCCGATTTGCCATGGTACGAATTCGTTTTGTCCATAACCGTGGACTTCGCTACAGCTGCGTTTGCCGGAGGCAGTGTCGAGCATCAGTTGAAACAACTCCCTGCCTTTTTCTGCGATAGTGGCTTCGCCGGTCAGAATGGTGCCGCAGTTCAAATCCATATCTTCCTGCTGGCGCTTCCAGAGCGCGTTGTTGGTCGCGATTTTGAGTGAAGGGGTGGGTGCGCAACCGTAAGCGGAGCCGCGTCCGGTGGTAAAGCAAATGAGATTTGCGCCGCCAGCGACCTGTCCGGTGGCAGAAATTGGGTCGTAGCCCGGGGTGTCCATAAAAACGAGTCCTCGGGCCTTCACCGGTTGAGCGTATTCGTAGACTTCGACCAGATTGGTATTGCCGCCTTTGGCAATGCCGCCCAATGATTTTTCCAGCACTGTAGTCAGTCCGCCCGCCTTGTTTCCCGCGGATGGATTATTGTTCATCGCTGCATTGTTTCTGGCGCAGTATTCTTCCCACCAGTGAATTCGGCTGACCAGTTTTTCGCCAATCTCGCGACTCACGGCGCGGCGTGTCAACAAATGTTCAGCACCATAGATTTCCGGCGTTTCGGACAGGATTGCGGTCCCACCGTTTTGAACCAGCAGATCCACGGCAGCGCCCAAGGAAGGATTGGCAGAGATACCCGAATAGCCATCCGAGCCGCCGCATTGCAATCCAACAACCAGATGGCTTGCCGGTACCGGCTGCCGGTGAACCCGGTTTGCTTCGGTCAGCATTTGGTTGATGATGTCGACCCCACGCGTGATGGTCTTGGCGGTTCCACCGGTTTCCTGAATATTGAACGTTTTGAGAAAGTCAGCTTCGACCAGACCTTGCGTTTCCATAATTCTGGAGATTTGGTTGGTTTCGCAACCCAGGCCGATGACCAACACGCCAGCAAAATTCGGATGGTTTGCATAGCCGCCCAACGTACGCTGGAGCATGGCCAGGCCTTCGCCTTCCGGATCAACGGCACAACCGGCGCCGTGGGTCAGCGCGACCACGCCATCCACGTTCGGGAATGCGCGCAACGCTTCGGGAAAAATATCTCTGCGAAAACGATCCGCAATCGCTCGCGCCACCGTGGCGGAGCAATTAACGGAAGTTAGTATCCCAATATAGTTGCGTGTGGCAACCCGACCGTCGGCGCGAACGATACCATCAAACGTTGCCGGTATCTCGTTTAACACAGTGGGTTTGGAATCGACGCAGAACGCATAGTCACGAACAAATTCGCCCATGACCAGATTGTGGGTATGTACATGCTCGCCGGGCAAAATCGTGCGGCTGGCAAAGCCGATGATTTGTCCATATCGCTTGACAGCCTGACCTTGCTCAATCCGTCGCACCGCTACTTTATGGCCAGACGGGATCAAGCCGGAGACGCGAATATCTTCGCCGGTCAGGACAGTACCGCCCACTAACTGACTGCGCGCGATGACAACATCGTCATCTGCATGCAGTCGCACTGCATGGGCTTCTGGTGCTTGGGCTGTGGGTGTTGGGGCAGTCGCTACCGCGGCCGTCACTACGACAGAAGGGGCTATCTCTTTTTTGATATCAGGCATGTCAGCATTCGTCCAGTTTAGTTAAGCATGTCGGCAGGAAGCGAGACGCCAAAATATTTCTTATAGATCTCGTTCAGCTTGCCGTTTTTAAGATTGATCTGGACCCATTTATCTAGGTAGGCTTTCAACTCGGCATCGTTTTTGCGGATGCCTATACCGAGCGGGAAAGTCTTCATGATAAATTTCGTTTCGACATCGCGCGACGGATTGGCTTTTTTGACTGCGGGGATCACACTCATCGCTGCCGCGAGGTAGTCTTGCTGACCTGTCGACACCGCAGTATTGGTGGTGGCGTCATCTTCATATCGGACAATATTTACGCCAGAAATTTCCTTCACGCCAAGGGTTAACTCCATGTCGCTGGTCGTCCCGCGGGTGACAGCGACGGTTTTCCCAATCAGGTCGGTATACGTGCCGATTTTTTGTTTGACCGGACCGCCCACTACCACCTGGATGACGCCATACGGATTGGAAAAATCAATGACCTTCTTACGCGCATCGGTGATGGAAAACGAGGCGATGACCAGGTCTGCTTTTTTGGTCAGCAGAAAAGGCACGCGGTTAGGTCCGGAGACCGGGACGACTTCAAGTTCTACGCCGAGATCTTTGGCGAGCAGTTGAGCAGTTTCGATGTCGGAACCGCTTTGCTTAGCTTTGCCATCGAGCATTCCGTAGGGCGGTGCACCGATATCGACGGCGATCAGGATTTTTTTGCGCTGTTGAATATTTTCCAGCGTATTGGCTGTAGAAAATGACGATAAGGTCAACAGGCAAAGCGCCAACAGACTGGCGGATAGAACATTACGTTTCTTCATGGTCTCACTCCTAGTTATCGGTCTCGCGGCCGTTTTATTAAAATCCACTACCCACAAATTGGGTCAGTTCTGCTGTCTTTGGTTGCGTGAGCATGTCGCCGTTTCCACGTTCCCAGACCACACCGTCATGCATGAAAAGAATTTGGTCGGCGACATTACGCGCAAAATGCATTTCATGGGTCACCAGCACCATCGTCATGCCATCCACCGCAAGATTTTCAATCACCTTTAATACCTCGCCGGTGAGTTCTGGATCCAACGCCGATGTCACCTCGTCAAAAAGCATCAGTTTTGGCTTCATGGCAAGCGAACGTGCAATGGCGACACGCTGCTGTTGACCGCCGGATAGTTGCTCCGGATACGCCGCGGCTTTGTCTTCGAGGCCCACTTTGCGCAGAACGTCTTTGGCAATGTCACGCGCGTCGGCGCTATTTAAGCGGTTCACTTTGCGTGGTGCCAATGTGATGTTTTCTTCCACCGTCAGGTGCGGAAACAGGTTATAACTTTGAAACACGATACCGACATCCTTGCGCAGAGTATGCAAGTCGATCTTGCCTTGATGCATATCGCGGCCGCACACTTTGAGCGTGCCGTCGTTGATACTTTCCAGTCCGTTAATGCAGCGCAGCGCGGTACTTTTTCCCGAGCCGCTGCGGCCGATCAGCGCGACGACCTGGCCCTTTTGCACGTCAAAGCTGACGCCTTTTAAAATTTCATTGCTACCAAACGATTTACGCACTTTGTCGAAATGGACGATGCTGTTCATTTGCCTGTCTCCTTTTTAGCTTTTTTTGAATTTCCGCTCAAGCCTGGAGGCGAGGCTGGAAAGCGGATAACACATTGCGAAGTAAATGATGGCGGCAATGGTGAATACTAGAAACGGTTCAAACGTCGAGTTGTTAACGACTCTTGACGAGTAGGTCAGGTCGAAGACGCCGATCACCACTGCGTAAGACGAATTTTTCACAATTTGCACCAGAAACCCGACGGTAGGCGGGATGGCAATCCGCGCGGCTTGGGGCAGAATCACGTAAGCAGCGGTTTGTATCGGTGTGAGCGCGAGGCAGTCGGCTGCTTCCCATTGGGTGCGCGGCACGGCTTGAATGCAGCCCTTCCATATCTCGCCCAGATAGGCGCCAGAATAGGCGGTCAAGGCGAGTCCGGCGGCCACGATGGCAGGTAGATCAAAACCTGCCACGCTGATGCCGAAATAAACAACAAACATAATGACGGGCAGTGGAATGCCCTGCACTACCTGCACCATGAACCCGCTAATCCGGCGCATCCATTTATTGCTGCTGCTGCGCGCTAACGCAATGGGCAAGCCAAGAATCGTGCCGCCGATAAAGCCCATCGCAGACAGGATCAATGTCCAGCCCGCGCCTTTGAAGATGAAGAAAATATGGTCGATCGTTAGTCCGTGCATGTTAGTTTCCTTTGGCGGTTCAGATTAACGCTGCGCATTAAGGCGACGGCGTCGGGGGAATGCAAAGTTGGCCCCTTGTTCCATGATCAACCGTAACAGCCACGACAACGCCAGATAAACAACGGCTAGCACGATATATATTTCGAAGCCCCGAAAAGTCTCGGATTGAATCCGATAGCCAATCGCCGTCAATTCCTCGGCGGAAATCTGGGACATGATCGATGTTGCCAGCATCATCAATACGCACTGGCTGATCAGGGATGGATACATTTTTTCGATGGCTTGCGGAAGAATGACGTGTAAGATAACGCGCCATCGCGGCAGCCCAAGGCACTCGGCGGCCTCAAGTTGACCTTTTGGAATCGACTCAATGCCAGCGCGAATAATTTCTGTGGTGTACGCGACGACATTGACGACCAAAGCAAAAATAGCCGCTGTTAAAGCGGGAACCCGAAACTGTAAAGCAGCCAGCCCGAAGAAAATCCAGAATGCCTGGATCACCAATGGCGTATTTCTGATGATGTCGACATACCAGGCAACCGACCTGGCAGCCCATCGCGGGCCAAATACGCGGATGACCGCAAAGGCCGAGCCGAACATGACGCCCAGGACAATGCTGATGGCGGACATGCGAACGGTGAGCCCGACGCCGTCGAGTATGTCGCGCCAGTTATTGAGCAAGAAACTGAAATCGAACTGGTAGTCCATGGTGTTATCTCCTGTCTGGCGCTGTCCAATAGGCTGGATAGGCAGCACCTTTTTTTATGAGAGCTGTGAAATGAGAGCTTCGAAGTTAAAGTTGATAGGTCAAAGTTGAAGCACGCCGCCTGCACTGACATGTCCACTGCTGCGCTCGAAGGAGTTGCACAACGGCGCGCCGAACGCGGGCAAGCTGATTTCAAAGGTGTCGCCCTCCCGCGTTGCTATGCCATCTGCGAAAGAAATGGTGGCAGAACCGAAGAAGTGGACGTGGACATCGCCCGGCCGCAAGAATTGCGCGTATTTGAAATGGTGATATTCAAGGTTTTCTATGGTGTGAGTCATATTTTTCTCACCCGTTAGAAACTGCTTTTCCCACAATAATTTGCCATCGCGATGTATGCGGCTGACGCCGGAAAGATCGCTCGGTAAAGTACCAATATTGAGTTCGGGGCCAAACGAGCAGTAGCGTAATTTTGAATGTGCGAGGTAAAGGTAATTGCGCCGCTCCATGATGTGATCGGAAAACTCGTTACCAATCGCGAAACCAAGCCGATAAGGCTTGCAGTCGGCACCAATGACATACAGGCCTGTCAGTTCGGGCTCTTCGCCTGCGTCTTCCGCGAACGCGGGAACCGGGATGGCGCGGCCAGGATGAACGAGTATGCCGCCGTCGCCCTTGTAGAACCATTCCGGCTGCACACCGGGCGTTCCCGAGCGCGGTCGCCCGCCTTCCAGGCCCCATCGAAAAACCCGCATCGAGTCAGTCATTGCTTCATGCGGCACCTGATCGTGGTGCATGGCGTCGCGCAGTGAAGCGCTGCCCAGATGGGTCAGCCCAGTGCCGCTGATCAGGCAATGCGCGGGATCTTCGTCATGATCGAGAGGGACTAGAATACGGGATTCCGCGAGAATGGCTTTATAAGAGTCTCCCGGCGTGTGGCCAAGTGCAGCAATTTTTGATTCAAGGCTGACGCCGTCGGAAATGGCATCCAGAGCAAGCTGACGGGTCGCGCGAACGTTGTTGACAATATGTACAAGGTCGGAGCCGGTATTAACGACGCCCACGCGACGATGTCCTTCATTGTCCAGAAATTGGATCAGTCTCATTTTTGTCTCCAGCAGCCGTTTTGTATTTTTTGTTTGTGCAGCGACTATAGGGGACGTCATGCTTGATGTATATTGAATTGTTTCCATCTCGTGATTACTTTTACGACTCACATGAAAAATACCATTGATGTGCTGATGTCCCGGTTGCGCATGAAGCAACTTCACCTGTTGATTGCGCTGGACGACCATAAGTCTCTTCATAAGGCAGCAGGCGTTCTGTCGATGACACAGTCGGCGGCGAGCAAGGTGCTTCACGAGCTCGAATCGATGTTTGAAGCACCGCTGTTCGAACGATCCAAGACCGGCATGATTCCCAATCAGTTCGGGCATTGCATCATTCGATACGCACGGCTAATGGCGACCGACCTGACGTCGTTGTGCCACGATATCGCCGAAATAAGATCCGGTCGAGGTGGGCGGCTTGCAGTCGGTACGATCATGGGGGCCGTGCCGGAAGTGTTGGTGCCAATTCTCAACTGGCTGCATACCAGACAGCCCAATCTTTCCATCGAAGTTGTGGAAGATACAAGCCTACGCATGCTTTCGCTGCTCGACGACGGTCGCCTTGATCTGGTGATAGGTCGCGCCAGTGTCAGCGATCAACCCTCTAAATATCACTATCAACCACTGGGCGATGAGTCGATTTCAGTGGTGGTCGGGTATGCGCACCCACCGTTTGAGGGAGAGTTGACACTGAAGGACTTAAAGGATCATCGATGGCTGGTTTATCCCGGTCATATGCCGCTGCATTCGCTGCTGCAAAGAGAAATGGATCAGGCTGGCATTAGCATGCCGTCGAATCAGATTGCGACCGCATCCACCTTCGTGACAGTGACTATTCTGCAGCGAAGTACAGACCTGGTCGCCTTACTGCCGACGGACGTTGCGAAGTTATTTGTGGCGCATAAGATGGTACGTATTTTGCCATTGAAGCTGCAATCGAAATACCAGACTTTCGGCATTGTCACTAGAAAGGGAGGCACGCTTTCCCCTGCCGCCGACCAGTTTATTCAGCTGCTGCGGGACAGGAATCTGGTGCATTGAGTCGGCTTTAGAAGGTCATTGTGACTGCTGCATAGACGCGGTTAATTTGAATGGTCAATATCAGCGTAATTCGACGGTCGTAATTTGGTCCAAAATTTGGAAAGAACTTGTGTGACCTAATTTTTTATCATGTGTCAAGTGTTGTAAGTGCCTCTTGGTAACTGCTGCGCCGGACCTCGCTAACCTCTTTTTCCCATAATGGATTAAGCGGCATGTGATAGCCACCGTCCTTTGCCTCTTGTACTAATGTCGCTAGCTCTTGACTATTATTAATGATGCTCATCACCTCGAATGGACCGATTTTTATAGGTAGAAAAAAAGTCGCAGGATAATTCGACGAAGGATCCGTAGCAGGGCTGCCAGAATCGGCACTGTGGTGCACCACTTTCTCGCCATCACCGACCAAGGCGTGATTAATGACGGGGATCATGTCGCGTATTCGTTGTGTTGCGTTACCGATATTTTTATCTTCTTTTTCAGAAAATTTATTTTCTGAGCCATAAGCTTCGACCAACTCCGCATTCAAGTTATAAGGACCCACCATTTCTTTGCTGTGCATCCGTTGATAAGCATCGACCTTGTTACGCAACACGATTGGTGCAATATCAGGCACAGGTAGATTATCTTGCGCTCCAACATCGCCAAGATGCGGCCCGATCAAAAATAGATCGTAATCTGCTGTCAATGCCCTAGCTTCCATTGGAGATTGCTGATCAATTTTTGGCGCTAATACTTCAATCGGGGCTCCTTGAAAAGTGATGACATACCTATCCTGATCATTCTGTATCTGGCGTGAAGCTTCACATTGAAAAACGTGATTGCTGGGGGCTTTCGCGCTGAACGTCACTATTCCTTGGGCGTTCTCAAGCGATAAATTGGTAATGACGCCTAGTTTTAATAAGCTATTTAAGCGTTTTGGCGATATTGATAGCGGTATGGCTATGACATCGCCATTTTGGATACTGGATTGTGCGTACTTATTAAATTTCGCAATCTTCTCCTCAGACGCATTTTCCAATTTGCTGTAACGCTGATTCACGCAAATCATCCCTGCCTGCGGTCCCCACGAAGCACTTTTTCCTTTGTCACAAAAACGTTTGGTCGGGTGCCCATTTTCAATTAACTCGGTCGCTAACGGATCTACCGGACGGAAACCTATGATGCAGTTGTAGTCTTGGGCCAGCTTTTGCAACGGCGCTAAATGCGCGGTGACGATGCCGGTTTGACTGCTGACATGGTCTATCACATCCTTAATCGATTTTTCGATACTGTTTTTTTTCGACGCCACCAATAATGCTTTGCTCATGCTGTTGGGCGTGATGGACGATGCATTAAAATCTGGAATACTGTTCATAATTTATTTGTAATAGGTGTTTTAAAATTTGGTAATAACCACACGTCGTCACTTAGCTACGCGCTTGAAAGAGCGCAGCGTGAGCAGGTGTTCTAACTCAAGGCCTAAACCAGCCGCTCTAACTATCGTCGTCGCAGGTTTGATCATGTTTTATGCTATTAGCGAATCAAGCCGCAGACAATAGGACGTGTCTGGGTTTTGGTCGGTGTTAATTGACTTTTGTCGCCGTACGCACGCGCATGCGCTTGTCGCGCTTTATGCGGTTGCCGGATGCAATCGCGCATTTAATATGGCTTGGGAAGGATGCGCATCTTCTCTTTGATGGTCTTGAATACCAATATTGCGGAATGCCACAGGTTTCATTCCCAAGAGAAATTGTTGTTTCAATTATTCAAAGAAGAATTTGATTGACGTTAACGTTAACTGCGGATAACGTAGCGTACGTAACCTAAACCACATTAAATATGGTTTGCATCCCTTGTGTTACCGACAAACCTTTAAGCTACTTTAATAGGTATTGACCGAACAATCAGATTTCCGAAGTGCGACGTACTGTTGTATGGATCGAATTGTCAACCCGATCTTCAGCCCGCTGTTTAATCCAACTTGGGATTGAGCGGCAGGCTCCGTGCTACGGTTTTTAGAAGAGCTTTGAAAGTATTGCCGCCCATTATGCCGACCTACACCATTACCGAACTTGCACATGAATTTGACATCACGCCGCGGGCTATTCGGTTTTATGAAGACCAAGGCCTGCTGAGCCCTGCGCGCGAAGGCGCGGGTGGGCGAAATCGTGTTTACGCCGGGCGCGAGCGTACGCGGTTGAAGTTGACATTGCGTGGCAAGCGCCTTGGTTTGACGCTGCTGGAAATCAAAAGCCTGGTCGACATGTACGACTCGCCTAAGGATTCCGTGGCACAGCTTGAACGTTTTCAGGCGGTTCTGGCGCATCACAAGCAGTTATTGGAACAGCAACGCGAAGATATCGAAATCACGTTAGCCGAGATTTTAGTGCACGAACTCGAATGCGTGAGATTACTGAAAACCAATCAATTTAAGCAACAGAAAGCCGACCCGGACAAAGTAATTTAATACTTGGAACAGCGCCGTAAATGCTGCAGGTAGTCCGCGTGATCTGAATATTTAAACGATGGTAATGGAAATAGGAAATCGCTATTCGAGCCGGCCCCCTAACAACAAATGGAGTAAACATATGGTGCATCTGAACGGACTAAATTTTGATCATGGCGAAGATATCGCCGCTTTGCGTGAAACGATTCAACAGTTTGCGGCGGCAGAAATTGCCCCACGTGCGGCAGAAATCGATCGTACTGACCAATTTCCGATGGATTTATGGAAAAAAATGGGTGATTTAGGCCTTCTCGGGATTACTGCTGATGAAGCCTACGGCGGCATCGGAATGGGCTATCTGGCGCATATCATTGCATTGGAAGAAATTTCTCGCGCATCGGCTTCGGTCGGACTTTCTTACGGCGCGCATTCCAATTTATGCGTCAATCAGATTAGTCGTAACGGCAATGCAGAGCAAAAAGCCAAATATTTGCCTAAATTGATCTCTGGGGATCACGTCGGCGCGCTCGCCATGTCGGAGCCAAATGCTGGCTCTGACGTGGTTAGCATGAAGTTGCGGGCGGACTTAAAAGGTAACCGCTGGGTGCTGAATGGCACCAAGATGTGGATCACCAACGGTCCTGATGCAGATGTGTTGGTGGTCTATGCCAAGACTGATCTGACGGCAGGCGCTCGCGGCATGACGGCGTTTTTGGTTGAAAAGGCTTTTAAAGGTTTTAGCGTCGCGCAAAAGCTCGACAAGTTGGGTATGCGCGGATCGCATACCGGCGAACTGGTCTTTCAGGATTGTGAAGTCCCTGTTGAAAATGTCCTCGGTAGCGTCGGCAAAGGTGTGAACGTGTTGATGTCTGGACTCGATTTTGAACGGACAGTTTTGTCAGGCGGCCCACTTGGCATCATGCAAGCCTGTATGGACGTCGTCGTTCCGTATGTACATGACCGCAAGCAGTTCGGCCACGCCATTGGCGAATTTCAATTGATGCAAGGCAAACTTGCTGACATGTATTCCACCATGATGGCCTGCAAAGCCTATGTGTATGCCGTTGGTCAGGCTTGCGACCGTGCCAAAACACCGGAAGCTGCACGTGCTTTACGTAAAGATGCTGCGGGCGCGATTTTATATTCTGCCGAAAAAGCTACCTGGATGGCGGGCGAAGCAATTCAGGCGCTGGGCGGCAACGGTTATATCAACGAATACCCGGTTGGTCGCCTATGGCGCGACGCGAAATTGTATGAAATCGGTGCAGGAACCAGCGAAATTCGTCGTATGCTCATCGGACGCGAATTATTTTCTGAAACGGCTTAATGTTTGTCCTGCGTCTGCCATAAGTTAATGCTAACTAGCCATTGGCCAGGTAGCAGGCAACGCGCAGTTTTGTTAATTCGCTTCAGGCAGTACACTTTATGCAGGCAAGTACACTTTCATTATTAGGACTTACGCATAGATGACTTCTTTGCATATTCAAACGGCTTTATTGGCACATCCACAACTTTCTGTCGCTCTCGGCAAAAAAGTTTGGTTGAAAATGGAAAACACGCAACCCTCTGGCTCATTCAAGTTGCGCGGGATTGGTTTGCTTTGCCAGCGTGCGGTGACGAGTGGTGCGACCCGATTAGTCTGTCCGTCCGGCGGTAACGCCGGTTTCGCGGCAGCTTTCGCCGGTGCTGCATTAGGTGTCAGAACCACGGTCGTCGTGCCGGAAACCACTTCCGCTGCGGTGATTGCGCGCATTCGTGACATCGGTGCAGAAGTGATTGTGCACGGCAGCGCATGGCATGAGGCGAATCAGGCCGCGCTCACATTATGTGAACAAGCGGGTGTGATCTACATTCCACCTTTTGACCATCCTGATATTTGGGACGGCAACGCCACCCTGATCGACGAAGCCTTAGCGCAAGCTAAAGCGATGGGATTCGATTTTGATGTGGTTATTTGTGCCGTTGGCGGCGGTGGATTGATGTCCGGGATACTGGAAGGCATGCATCGCAACGGTTTGAAAGAGGTGCCATTGATCGCGGTCGAAACCGATGGCGCGGCCTCCTTACATGCTGCTGTGGCGGCGGGCGAGTTGGTGTCGTTAGCGGCGGTGACGTCGATTGCCACGTCATTGAATGCGACCCGCGTGGCGGCAGCCGCATTTAACTGGACGCGTCAACATACGGTGCTGAGCGTCAAGATCAGCGATGCGCAGGCGGTTGCTGCCTGTCTTTCGTTTGCAAATGATATGCGAACGCTGGTCGAGCCGGCATGCGGCGCAGCCTTGGCAGTCGCCTATCAACGCCTACCTGAACTGGATAAATTCGAACGGCCCTTGATTGTCGTCTGCGGCGGTATTGGCGTCAGTCTGGAAACGCTTGCCAACTGGAAGAACCATTTTTCGTTATGACCATGTCGCCAGCCTTTCCAAAATTGTTGTCCTCGCAGATCGCCTTTGATACTGCGCGGACAATACTGGACGGCTTCGACAAGCATTACCGCCTGTTTCGCGAGGCAACCCATGCGGCGAAGCGGCATTTTGAATGTGCCGACTGGAAAACCGCTCAGATCGAGGCCCGTGAACGGATCGCCTTTTATGACACGCGCGTGGACGAATGTGTGCAGATGCTGGAAGATGAATATGCCGATGTCGATCTCACCGACGAGGTCTGGCGCGAGGTGAAGCTGCATTACATTGGCTTGCTGATTGATCACAAGCAACCGGAGCTTGCAGAGACGTTTTTCAATTCGGTATGTTGCAAAATTTTGCACCGAATCTATTTCCATAATGACTTCATTTTTGTACGGCCAGCAGTATCGACTGAATATCTGGACACCGACGAGACGACACCGACCTTCCGCGTGTATTACCCAATGCTAGACGGGATGCACGCCACCCTGAAGCGCATCATTACTAATTTTCAGTTGCAAACACCTTTCGCTGATCTTGATCGCGATGTCACGCTGGCAGAAGAGCGCATCCAGCAAACGTTTAGCGCAGACGCGCTCGAACTCAATCACCAGATTCACGTGCTATCGACGCTTTTTTACCGCAACAAAGGCGCTTACATGGTCGGCAAAATCATCAACGGTAGCAATGAGTATCCGTTCGTGATTCCGATTTTGCATAATCGCAAAGGTGAACTGGTATTGGATGCTGTGTTGTTTGAACGCAAAATACTGGCGATTTTGTTTTCGTTTACGCGTGCGTATTTCATGGTGGATATGGAGGTTCCTTCTGCCTATGTGCAGTTTTTACGGACCCTGATGCCAGAAAAACCACGTAGTGAAATTTATACGATTCTTGGTCTGCAAAAACTCGGCAAGGCCTTATTTTATCGGGATTTTTTGCGTCATTTAAGGCACTCCTCGGATAATTTTGAAATTGCACCCGGGATACGCGGGTTAGTCATGGTGGTGTTTGCGCTGCCATCGTTTCCCTATGTATTCAAGGTGATCAAGGATTATTTCCCAGCGCCCAAAGAGACGACCAATGCGCTGGTCAAAGAAAAATATTTACTGGTTAAAAATCATGATCGTGTGGGCCGCATGGCCGACACATTAGAATACTCAAGCGTTGCCTTTCCGCGCGCACGTTTTGCCGATGAATTATTGGCAGAATTGAAAGCTGTAGCGCCTTCCGTGGTTGAAGAAGATGGCGACGAAATCATTATCAAGCATCTGTATATCGAGCGCCGCATGGTGCCTTTGAATATCTATCTGAACAGCGCCCAGGCGAACGGTGATCAAACGGCGATGGAGCATGGCATCGTCGAGTATGGCAATGCAATCAAAGAATTGGTGGCCGTGAATATTTTCCCCGGCGATATGCTGTACAAAAATTTCGGTGTGACACGTCACAATCGGGTCGTTTTTTATGACTATGATGAGATTGAATACATTACAGATTGCAACTTCCGGAAGATTCCAGAGCCACGCAATGAAGAGGAGGAAATGTCTGCCGAACCGTGGTATTCGGTCGCAAAAAATGACGTGTTCCCTGAACAATTCGGTGTTTTTCTTTTGGGCAACACCAACGTAAGAAAATATTTTTTGAAACATCATGCAGATTTATTGACGCAACAGTACTGGCAGCAACGCAAACAGCACATACTGGATGGCCATTTCGACGATGTTTTTCCTTACCCACAAGAATGTCGTTTTAGAAATGCGAAATCAGTAGCCATGCTGACGCCGGTCACGCAAGATTGTGCAGAGTAGCGTGATTTTCGCAAAATTGGTCATGACGCTTTGCTGTGCTAAAAAAAGTGTCAAGAAATACGTTTCAAATTGTGACTAATCTGACGGCATAGACCGTCTTTAACTGGAGAAAAAACATGAGTGACTCAATTGTTATTGTCGGTGCGGCACGTACCCCGATGGGTGCATTTCAAGGTGATTTTTCCTCACTAACCGCTACTGATCTGGGTGCAGTCGCGATCAAAGCGGCAGTCGAGCGCGCCGGGCTAAAGCCTGAACAAATTGATAGTGTGGTGTTCGGTAACGTATTGCAAGCTGGTCAGGGTCAGGCACCGGCGCGTCAGGCGACAATCAAGGCCGGATTGCCAATGTCGACTAACGCCTCGACGATTTCCAAAGTGTGTGGATCTGCCATGCAGGCAACCATGTTTGCACATGACGCATTGTTGGCCGGCACGCATGAAGTTGTTGTCGCTGGCGGGATGGAGTCGATGACTAACGCACCGTATTTAGTGCCGAAGGCACGTGGCGGTTATCGTATCGGTCACGGCGCGATTTTGGATCATATGATGCTGGATGGTCTGGAAGATGCCTATTCCAGAACTGAAAACGGCGGCGGTCGTTCGATGGGCACTTTCGGTGAAGAGTGTGCAGCAAAATACAAATTCACGCGTGAAGAGCAAGATCACTTTGCAATCAGCTCAGTCAAGCGTGCACAAGCTGCTGCTGCCGATGGCCTGTTTAAGTGGGAAATCGCACCGGTAACGGTCACTAGCCGTGCGGGCGAGGTGGTTATCGATAAAGACGAAGGCCCGACTAAAGCGAAGGTGGAAAAAATTCCATCGCTACGTCCAGCATTCAAAAAAGACGGCACGATTACCGCCGCATCATCATCGTCGATCAATGACGGTGCTGCCGCTCTGGTATTGATGCTTGAGTCCACTGCGAAGAAACTTGGCTGCACACCAATCGCCAGAATCGTCGGTCATGCCAGCCACTCGCAAGAGCCAGATTGGTTCACCACTGCGCCGGTTGGTGCAATCGATAAGCTGTACAAGAAAATCGGTTGGACCAGCGCTGACGTTGATCTGTTTGAAATCAACGAAGCATTCGCCGTAGTGCCAATGGCAGCGATGAAAGAACACAATATTCCGCATGACAAGGTCAACGTGCATGGCGGCGCATGTGCATTGGGCCATCCTATCGGTGCATCCGGTGCGCGCATTATCGTGACGCTGCTTGGCGCTTTGAAAGCGACTGGCGGCAAGCGCGGCGTGGCCTCGTTATGTATCGGGGGTGGCGAAGGTACGGCGCTGGCGATTGAGATGCTGTAATGACGGTTTGTCTACGCTGGTGACCGTGTAGACAAAAGACGGATGCAAAGCTATCCCGGCGGATAAGTCAGTCGCCGGGACGTCCTGCAAAAGTCCTGAAACAGGCAACGATGCAAAGTCATTTTTTCGCTGATTTCCCTGGTATGTTTGTTTGAGCAAAGCCGGGTGACACTGAAAACAACACTATCGACCGGGATTCGGTCGCCAGAGTGAATTCGAAAAAGGTTTTACATGAGTGCTGCAATCGATTTTTATTTTGATTTTTCGTCTCCTTACGGCTATTTTGCAGCCGAACGCATTGACGAACTGGCGGGAAAATATGGGCGCGATGTCGAGTGGCATCCGATTTTGCTCGGCGCTGTCTTCAAGACCACCGGTTCGGCACCGCTGACAGAGTTGCCGATGAAAGGAAAATATTCGTTCCACGATTTCGAGCGGAGCGCGCTCTTTCATGGCATTCCCTATCATCGGCCTCCGGCTTTTCCGCTTCCTACCCAAGTTGCGGCGCGTGCGATGTTGTGGATGCAGAGCAAACATGGTGCTGATCAGTCGATCAAATTTGCCAAATTGATTTATCAAGGCATGTTTGTGCACGGCATCAATATTGCTGAGCCGCTTAATGTCCTTGATATAGCGCGTAAAAATGGCTTCGATACAGAAGGCATGGCTGAAGGCGTGAATACGTTGTCGATCAAAAACCAGTTAAAAGCCGAGATTGACCTAGCCATGGCGCGTGGTGTATTTGGCTCTCCGTTTGTGATCGTCGATGGCGAATCGTTTTGGGGTTTTGACCGCTTTGATCAGATTGAAGCAATGTTGAAGTCTGGCAAAGTCTAAACGCGGCAACATCGAAAAATTGAAAAGTACGATGAACAAGCCAGTATGAACAAATCACATAATGCAGCACTGTGTCCATGTGGCGGCGGTCAGTTCTCGACATGTTGCGGTCGTTTTCTCGCCCCACAAGTTGGACTCTATCCGTCTGTGCCGCAAACTGCACAGGAATTGATGCGCTCTCGGTATACCGCCTACACGCTGCGGGATGATGTCTATTTATCAGCGACCTGGCACCGTAGCACGCGACCTGCGGCGGAAAACATCGTCAGCGCTGACGATGGGTTGAAGTGGCTTGGTTTAGAGATTCGACAGCATGAGACTGACGGCAATCATGCGACGGTGGAATTTGTTGCCCGTTATAAAGTCGGCGGGCGCGCCCAACGCCTTCACGAAGTAAGTCAATTTGTAAGAGAACTGGCCGAAACTGAGACCAAAGCCCAGCTGAATGAAAGTGCGTACCGCTGGTTTTATGTAGACGGATATTTTCCAGAAAAAATAATATAAATTTTTTGAGTGACCGCTGGATGCCGTTTGGACCGCTGTACGACCAGAATGACGGTGGCCAAAAATCAATGGACAAGGATAGGAGACAAACAATCATGCAAGCGAAAAACGATTCTTTAGCCGATTTGCCAACGACCATTTCCACCACTAATGCGATGACCGATCTAATCAGTACGCCAATCAACGGCATGAGTATCGCGCGTGGCAGTCAGGATATCCCGTTGATCGAAGATACCCTTGCCGTTTTCTTTGATGGGATGGTGGAAAATGTTCCCGACAACGATGCGTTAGTCGCTTGCCATCAAAACATTCGCATGACGTACCGCCAGTTGCAGACGGAATCACGTCGTTTGGCAAGCGCTTTACTGCGGTGTGGCGTTGAGCGCGGCGAACGTGTAGGGATCTGGTCGCACAATAATAGCGAGTGGTTACTGATGCAATTGGCGACAGCCCGTGTCGGTATTATTCTGGTCAATATCAATCCTGCCTATCGTGTGAGCGAACTGGAATACGCGCTCAACAAAGTTGGTTGCAAAGTCATCGTCACAATGACCAGCTTCAAAACCAGTGATTATCTTGAGATGTTGCGCACGTTGGCGCCCGAGTTGGCCGGTTGCGTTCCTGGTGAATTGCAGGCGGCGCGCATTCCGACTTTAAAAACGGTGGTGCATCTTGGCACCGATATATTACCGGGCATGTTACGGTTTTCTGATCTGATCGCCCGCGGTGATAGCGACGATCCACAAGTCGCCCTGATTGGTGCGACATTGCAAGCCACCGATGCGATTAACATTCAGTTCACCAGCGGCACGACCGGTTTTCCTAAAGGGGCGACGCTGACACATCGCAATATTTTGAACAACGGTTTCTTTATTGGCGAAGCCATGCGGCTCACGGCGCAGGATCGCTTATGTATTCCGGTCCCGCTGTATCACTGTTTTGGCATGGTGCTAGGCAATCTGGCCTGTCTGACTCACGGCGCAACCATCGTCTATCCGAATGACGGATTTGATGCGTTATCGGTATTGCAGGCGGTGCAGGATGAGCGCTGCACTGGCTTACATGGCGTGCCAACGATGTTTATTGCTGAACTCGACCACCCACGTTTTGCGGAATTCGATCTGTCCACATTACGCACCGGGATCATGGCCGGTTCGCCCTGCCCAACTGAAGTCATGAAGCGGGTAGTGCGTGACATGCACATGGAGGAGGTGACGATTGCTTACGGCATGACCGAAACCAGCCCTGTAAGTTGCCAAAGCCTCACCGATTCGCCGGTGGTGAAACGCGTGTCGACTGTTGGTCAGGTGCATCCACATCTTGAAGTCAAAATGGTCGATCCAGAATCGGGTGAAATAGTACCAATTGGTGTCACCGGCGAACTGTGCACACGCGGCTATGTCGTGATGCAAGGTTATTGGGACGATCTGCCAAAAACGCAGGAGGCAATCGACGCCGAAGGCTGGATGCACACCGGCGATCTGGCGACGATGGACAGCGAAGGCTACGTCAATATCGTTGGCCGAATCAAAGACATGGTGATACGCGGCGGAGAAAATATTTATCCACGCGAGATTGAAGAATTTCTGTATCGCCATCCAGCCGTGCAAGATGTACAGGTCGTCGGCGTGCCGGATGCCAAATATGGTGAAGAACTATGCGCGTGGGTCATTCTGCGGCCGGGTCAAAGCGTCGACGAAGAAGGATTGCGTGCATTTTGTAACGGTCAGATTGCCTATTACAAAGTGCCGCGTTATATCCGTTTTGTCGATGCGTTCCCAATGACCGTGACGGGGAAAATTCAAAAATTCAAAATCCGCGAAGCGATGAAAGAAGCGCTTAACATTAGCGAAGTTAAAACGGCCTGAAGTTAATCGAGCGTCAACGCATGCAATTGCGTTAGAGAGCCACGGGCAGCCACGGCGCATCTGACGATAAAAGACGGTAATAGTAAGTTAAAAAGTTTAAGGATATTGAGATGCCCCAGTTAGAAAGCAAACTGAATACCCGAAGCGAAGATTTTCAGCAGAATGCTAGCGCACTCAATTTGCTGGTCGACGATTTGCGACAAAAGGTCGCGCAAATTTCAGAAGGCGGCGGTGATGCGGCGCGTGACAAGCACGTGGCGCGTGGCAAACTTTTGCCGCGTGACCGTGTACAAATGCTGCTCGATCCGGGCACACCATTTATGGAATTTTCGCAACTGGCGGCCTATCACGTTTATATCGATAAAGACGGCAGCGATGCTGCGCCAGCTGCGGGTGTCATCACCGGCATCGGCCGCGTGGCAGGGCAAGAATGCGTGATTGTCTGTAACGATGCAACGGTCAAAGGCGGTACTTACTATCCGCTGACGGTCAAAAAACATCTGCGCGCACAAGAAATCGCCGAACAAAATAATTTGCCGTGTATATATCTGGTCGATAGCGGCGGTGCCAATTTGCCAAATCAGGATGACGTGTTTCCTGATCGGGATCATTTCGGGCGAATTTTTTATAATCAGGCGCATTTGTCCGCTAAAGGCATTCCGCAAATCGCGGTCGTCATGGGATCTTGTACCGCCGGCGGTGCGTACGTTCCCGCCATGAGCGATGAATCGATCATCGTCAAAAATCAGGGAACCATCTTTTTGGCGGGTCCGCCGTTAGTCAAAGCAGCGACTGGCGAAGTCGTCAGCGCCGAAGACTTGGGCGGCGGCGATGTACACACGCGTTTATCCGGCGTCGCTGATCATCTGGCACAGAATGATTTGCACGCGCTGGCACTGGCCCGCACGATAGTGTCAAACCTGAACCGCAAAAAGCCCGAAGGGCCAGTATTGCGCCCAGTGATTGAGCCGAAATATCCGGCCCACGAGTTATACGGCGTCATCCCGCTTGATACGCGCAAGCCATTCGATGTGCGCGAGGTCATAGCGCGGGTGGTGGATGGCAGCGATTTTGATGAATTCAAGGCACGTTATGGCACTACGCTAATTTGCGGCTTTGCCCATATTTATGGCATGCCGGTTGGCATTATCGCCAATAACGGCATCTTGTTTTCAGAAGCGGCGTTAAAAGGCACGCATTTTATTGAGCTATGTTCACAGCGTAAAATCCCGCTGGTTTTTTTGCAAAATATCACCGGCTTCATGGTTGGTCGCAAGTACGAAAACGAAGGCATTGCGCGTAACGGTGCCAAGATGGTGACCGCGGTGGCGACGACGGCTGTGCCGAAGTTGACGGTGATTATTGGCGGCAGTTTTGGTGCCGGTAATTACGGCATGTGCGGGCGGGCCTTCTCACCACGATTCTTGTGGATGTGGCCAAATGCGCGGATTTCGGTCATGGGTGGCGATCAGGCTGCGGGCGTATTAGCAACCGTCAAGCGCGATGGTATCGAGGGCAAAGGCGGTATTTGGACTGAAGAAGAAGAAGCCGCCTTCAAAGCACCGATTCGCGATCAGTACGAACATCAGGGACATCCGTATTACGCCTCGGCACGCTTATGGGATGACGGTGTCATCGATCCTGCGGATACGCGCATGGTGTTAGGTCTTGGTTTGAGTGCGGCGTTGAATGCACCGATTGCGGAGACTAAATTTGGCGTTTTCCGCATGTAAATTTGCTGCATAAATTTATTATGCAGCGCTATTTACGCACCCCAAAAAGTAAAAAACGCACGCGAACATGCAATCGGAAAGAACATAATGACGTATAAAACCCTGTTAGTTGAATGTAAAGCTGGCAACAGCGACCATGCACAAGTCGCCACCATTACCTTAAATCGGCCCGATGTCCGTAACGCCTTTAATCAGGACACGATTGCCGAAATCACGCGCGCCTTCACGGAACTGGGCGCAATGCCACAGGTTCGGGCGATTGTGTTGGCTGCGAATGGTGTCGCATTTTGTGCCGGTGCTGATCTGAACTGGATGAAAGAGATGGCAGATTACACGCCGGAACAGAATCGCGCCGACGCAGGACAATTGGCGGCCATGTTGCAGGTGATTTACGATTGTCCAAAACCGGTGATCGCTCGCGTACAAGGCGATTGTTACGCAGGCGGCCTGGGTTTGGTTGCCGCGTGCGATATCGTGGTGGCGGTCGAGGCAGCCCATTTCTGTTTGTCGGAAGTCCGGATCGGCTTGATTCCCGCGACTATTTCCCCCTATGTTATTAAGGCAATCGGCGAGTCGGCGGCGCGCCGCTACTTCATTACCGCTGAACGCTTTTCGGCAGCAACCGCCCTGCGAATCGGGTTGGTCCACGAAGTGGTCGGACTTGAAACATTAGATGACACGGTTAACGTGCTATTGAAATCATTGCTTGCCGCCAGTCCGGCTGCCGTGACAAATGCCAAGCGCTTGGTGCGGGATGTTGCCGGTCAACCTTTAAGCGCTGCACTGATTGCCGCAACAGTCGAGGGAATTGCCCAAAGCCGTGCTTCCGATCAAGGCCGTGAAGGCGTTCGTGCTTTTCTGGAAAAGCGCAAACCATCATGGTTGCAATGATAATTAACCGACAATATTATTGAAAAGTCATACATAAAAACCATCCCCATATGGGATGAATGCAGCGCTAATCCACAGGTTGAAGTGATGCTGTTGCGGCGATACCTATACAATTCCGGTTCCCCTGCAGTCTCTTGCAGTATGGTGAGCGCAAGCTCGTCAGTTTTAAAAGTTAACACATGATAAACAATGATTTTTTAAACAATCCTTACCCAACTTATCAGGCACTGCGTCAGGCCGGGCCGCTGCACTGGAATGAAGAGTTCTGTGGTGGTGCATGGCTTGTGACGGAATATAGCGATGTCGCCAGCGTTCTGCGCGATCCACGTTTTTCGGTGCGGCGTGCGGGTGGCTGGGCGAATACTAGCGGCCCGGAAGCGCTGACCGAGTTGCGTGAATTTAAACGTATTTTTTCGCGGTCGTTGTTGTTTGTCGATCCGCCGCAACACACACGGCTGCGTCAAGTCATGAACGTTGGCTTTAAACCAGCGGCTTTGCAGGCGCTAGCGCCGCGGATTCAAAGTCTGATTGATGGCTTGCTGGATTCTGTGATGGCAACGACATCTGCGACCCCCGCCAGTTTTGATTTCATGCGGGATGTTGCGCGGCCGTTGCCAGCCTTGGTGATTGCGGCGATGTTGGGTATTGATGGCGATGATCGGGCGGAATTCGTGGCCTGGTCGGATGATATTGCTGATTTTATCGGCAGCCCGACCCCGACTATCGAGATTGCCCGACGTGCGCAAACCAGTCTGGTCGCGATGAACGCGTATTTTCGCGCAATCCTGCCGCAGCGGCGTTTGCATCCCGGCGATGACTTGATCAGCCAATTGATGCTGGCCGAAGCGAACGGCGGCATTATTACTACCAAAGAATTGCTGGCGCAGTGTTGCACGTTGTTATTTGCCGGTCACGAAACGACCCGCAATCTGCTCGGCAACGGGATGTTGGCGCTTCTGCAACATCCTGACCAATGGCAGATGTTACGGGACGATCCAGCATTGTTGCCATCGGCGTTGAAGGAATTGCTCCGATTCGACAGTCCGGTGCAATACACTGGCCGTCGTTTGAAAGTTGACGTTGAATTGCATGGTCAGCGCATGAAAAAAGGCGATCTGGTCATCCCATTGATCGGTTCGGCTAACCGCGATCCCGCCAAATTCACCGCCCCCGATACGCTCGACATCACCCGTAATCAGGGCGCGCATTTATCGTTCGGCTTCGGCCCGCATGTGTGTATCGGCGCGACTTTGACGTATATGGAAGCAGAAATTGCCTTGCGCAGCGTTATGCAGCGGTTGCCGGGCTTGCAACTAGTTGGCAAGACCCAATCGTGGGGACATAACGCAGTTTATCGAAGCCTCAACGCGTTGCCATTAAAGTACGTGTCGACGCTGGCGGCCTCTCCAATCGAGGATGCCGCGCATGTCTAATGCTGACCTTAATTTGCCTGTTGACGCGTTTCCCGGTTTCAAGCCCGATTTGATGGATGAAATAAGCGCTCAGTTGATGCAATTGCAAGACCAGAAGCTGCTACGCAAACGACGCATCGTGGATGGTCCACAAGGTCCGCTGCTGACAATTGATGGCAAGCAAATACTGGCTTTCAGCAACAACGATTATCTTGGTTTAGCCAATCATCCTGCGTTGATCGCTGCTGCCCACGATGGCTTGGCGCGATTCGGCGTCGGCGCGGCATCGTCGGCGCTGATCAGCGGTCATAGTAGTGTGTGCGAAGAATTGGAAGTCGCGCTGGCAGCGTTTGTTGGCATGCCCCGCGCATTGCATTTCTCAAATGGCTACATGGCAAATATGGGGATTATTCCGGCGTTGGTCGGCCCCGGCGATCTGGTACTTTCCGACCGGTTAAACCACGCTTGCCTGATCGATGGCGCACGTCTTTCCGGTGCAGAATTCCGCGTCTATCCGCATAACGACGTGGCGCGGGTGGAGCAGCAACTCGCCAAAAGCACTAGCGCACGCAAGCTGATAGTGACTGATGGCGTGTTTAGTATGGATGGCGATATTGCGCCCTTGCCTGCGCTGTTGGCACTGTGCGAAAAATACGATGCGTGGTTGTTGGTCGACGATGCGCACGGTTTTGGCGTGCTGGGACCGCAAGGCCGTGGCAGTCTGGCCCATTTTGGATTGGCGTCACCGCGCGTACTGTATATGGGCACGTTGGGGAAAGCGGCTGGTGTTTCGGGCGCGTTTGTGGCTGGCGATGCAACGTTGATCGAATGGTTATTGCAGCGCGCACGGACTTACGTGTTCACTACGGCCAGTCCACCGATGTTAGCGTGCGCACTATTAGCGACGCTCAACTTGTTGGAAACCGAAGATTGGCGACAACAGCATTTGCGGCAATTAGCAAAACAGTTACGTGATGGTGTTGCTGATTTACCATGGTCGCTACTCCCGTCTGACAGTGCGATTCAGGCATTGGTTGTCGGTGATAATCAGCTCGCCCTGGATGTGATGGCGGCATTGTTTGAGCAGAATATCTGGGTGCCCGCGATTCGCCCGCCGACGGTGCCCAAAGGGACTGCGCGATTGCGTATTTCGCTCTCAGCGGCGCATACAATAGAACAAGTGGATCAATTGATTGCTGCGTTGCATGTGGCTGCTAAAAAGCTTGCTGCCGCAGAGACCTTGACCGCAAAAGATACCGTCAGCGAGGAAAACGCGCCAGCCGATATCGACAGTATGAAGGAAGCATAGTTGAAACAAAACACACAATCTGACTGGGTGAATCGCAGTCTGAAAAGCGTCTGGCATCCATGCACGCAAATGCAACACCACGAAACGGTGCCGCTGATTCCGGTCAGCCATGGTCGCGGTGCGTGGCTATACGACGCCGATGGCAAGCGTTATCTGGACGCCATTAGTTCATGGTGGGTGAATCTATTCGGTCATGCCAATCCGCGTATTAATGCCGCGTTGAAAGACCAGCTGGATAAGCTTGAACACGCGATGTTGGCGGGTTTTACGCACGAGCCGGTGATTCGGTTGTCAGAGAAACTGGCAGAGCGCACGGGGAATGTGTTGGGGCATTGCTTTTACGCGTCGGATGGCGCTTCGGCGGTGGAAATAGCACTGAAGATGAGTTTTCATTCCTGGCGTAACGCCGGTCATAGCGCCAAGCAAGAATTCGTTTGTCTCAAAGGCAGTTATCACGGCGAAACCATCGGTGCGCTGGCGGTGACAGACGTGGCTTTGTTCCGCGATGCGTATGGACCGCTATTACGTCAGGCGCACGTTGTGATGTCGCCCGATGCACGCGGCGCGCATGAAGGAGAAACCGCTGCCGATGTTGCGCGTCGTGCTGCGCATTCCCTGGAATTGTTATTGCAACAACGCGGTACGCATATTGCAGCGCTGATCATCGAACCGCTAGTGCAATGTGCGACCGGCATGGCAATGCACGATCCCGTCTATTTGGCCGAAGTACGCGCCTTATGCGACCGTTATCAGGTGCATTTGATCTTTGATGAAATTGCCGTGGGCTGCGGTCGAACTGGAACATTCTTTGCGTCTGAGCAAGCTACGGCAAAGGGTTCTGAAGCCTCAGCGCCGCAGCCGGTCTGGCCGGATTTCGTTTGCCTGTCGAAAGGGATCAGCGGTGGCTATTTACCATTGTCGCTGGTGATGACGACCGATGCCATTTATCAAAGTTTCTACGATGCCGACGTCACCCGTGGTTTTTTGCATTCGCATTCTTACACCGGCAATCCATTAGCCTGTCGTGCGGCGTTGGCGACGCTTGAAATTTTTGAGCAAGATGATGTACTGAACGCTAATCGCGTGAAGGCACAGCGCATAACCGCCGCATTGCAACCAATGGCCGATCATCCGAGCGTGCAGCATTTCCGCCAGCGCGGGATGATCTGGGCGTTTGATGCAAAAATTGCCGATACGGCAGCAGCGTCAACTTTTTCGCGTCGATTTTTCAGCAAAGCGTTGGAAAGCGAATTGCTATTACGACCCATTGGCAACACGGTCTATCTGATGCCTCCATACATCCTCGATGAGGAAGAGTGCGACTTGCTGGCAGCACGCACAGCTTCTGTATTCAACAGCGTCATTGGCGAGAGGTCTTGATGACTAATCAAACGATACCGTTGAATGCGTTGATGCCAATGGAAAACAAGCCGCAATGCGCCTATTTTGTCGCTGGCACGGATACCGAAATCGGTAAAACGCTCGTCGCTGCCAGTTTGTTGCATGCGCTGACCAAAACCGGCATTCGTACCGCCGGGATGAAACCGGTCGCCGCCGGTGCAGAGTTGCGCGACGGCATCTGGCACAACGATGATGCCGACGCTTTGGCAGCGCAAGCCAGCGTCGCGCTACCAACACATTTGGCAACGCCGTATTTATTTAAGGCGCCGACCGCGCCGCATATCGCCGCCGCGCAGGAAGCCCGCATCATTGCATTGCCGCATATTTTGGCGTGCTATCAACAGATAGCGACCTTGGCTGACGCAGTGGTAGTCGAAGGCGTTGGTGGCTTTCGCGTGCCATTGAACGCCACCACTGATACCGCCGATTTGGCAGAACAGTTGGGTTTGCCGGTTGTGCTGGTTGTTGGTTTGCGGCTTGGCTGCATTAGCCACGCGCTGCTAACGGTCGAAGCGATTGCCGCGCGCGGCTTGCTATTGGCAGGCTGGGTTATCAATACTGTCGATCCCGACATGCTGAACGCTGACGCGACGATTGAGGCGCTGGTGGCGCGCATTGATGCGCCTTTATTGGGCCGTGTACCGCGACTTCCATTGCCCGCTGCGGAATTAATCGCCGCTGCCGCCAGTTATCTTGAATTTTCACATTTGCCGGGCTGGCCTGCCGGAACACCTCTTTTAACAAATTCCCTCCCTTCTAAGGAAATCTGATCATGTCTTCGCAACCGAACGCCAGCACTTCACAACCGATTAACTTTCAGCCTGGTATCGCCCAAAAAATCGTGGCTCCGGCAGTCGATGCCGCATGGCGCGTGGAAGAAGTGCTGGAAATATTCAATTTGCCGTTCAACGATTTGATGTTCCGCGCGCAACAAGTACATCGCGAAAATTTTGATCCAAGCGAAGTCGAGTTAGCGACACTCTTGTCGATCAAGACCGGCGGTTGCCCGGAAGATTGCGGCTATTGCCCGCAAGCTGCGCGCTACGATACCGGCGTTGTTGCCCAAAAAATCTTGCCTCTTGAGACGGTGCTGGATGCTGCCCGTCAAGCCAAGGCTAACGGTGCAACGCGTTTTTGCATGGGCGCGGCATGGCGCGAGCCAAAAGATCGTGATCTGGAACACGTAGAAGATATGGTGCGCGGCGTGAAAGCTCTCGGCCTTGAAACCTGCGCCACGCTGGGTATGTTGGGCGAAGGTCAGGCCGAGCGGTTGAAGC
Organism: Glaciimonas sp. Gout2; assembly: GCF_035018905.1. Lineage (NCBI taxonomy): Bacteria > Pseudomonadati > Pseudomonadota > Betaproteobacteria > Burkholderiales > Oxalobacteraceae > Glaciimonas > Glaciimonas sp. Gout2. The sequence continues at coordinate 78,342 of NZ_JASJXA010000011.1, forward strand.
AAGCCGGTCTGGATTACTACAACCATAACCTCGATACCGCCCCCGAATTGTATGGTGACATTATCACCACCCGCGATTATCAAAACCGTCTGGACACGATCGACAGCGTGCGTGGTGTTGGTATCAAAGTGTGCTGTGGCGGTATTGTCGGCATGGGCGAATCGCGCCTGCAACGGGCCGGTCTGGTGGCGCAACTCGCCAACATGACACCTTATCCAGAATCGGTTCCTGTGAACAATCTGGTGCAGGTCGAAGGCACGCCTTTGTATGGTATTGAGGCGCTGGATCTGCTCGAATTTGTTCGGACCATCGCAGTGGCACGTATCACGATGCCAACAGCGCGGGTGCGTTTATCGGCCGGTCGCCGCCAGATGGGTGAGGCGATTCAGTCGCTGTGTTTCCTGGCGGGTGCGAACTCGATTTTTTACGGCGACAAATTGCTGACAACCGGCAACCCGGAAGTTGAAGAAGATCGCGCATTGTTGGCTAAATTGGGTATGCACACGCGGTCGACTGCCATTGATGCACGCTGTGAAGTGACGCAAAGCGAAGCGCAATAAAGCAGTTCGTTAGCTGACCGAAAGAAAAAATAGAAACGGCGAAAAATCATCTTCAAACGTCTGTTACCACAAGTGAGATTCTGTAGGACTGACGATTGCGTTAGTCCTACAAACTTTTAGTAGAAGTAGCGATGGGCAGCGATTTGATTGAATTGTTTTTCAGCAGAACAAAAAACCAACTGGAGCAGACATGTTTACAAAAATTTTGATCGCCAATCGCGGTGAAATCGCCTGTCGCGTTGCCGCCACTGCCCGCCGTATGGGTGTCAAAACGGTGGCGGTTTATTCGGAAGCCGATGCAGGTGCCAAGCATGTGGCAGTCTGCGACGAGGCAGTCTGCATCGGGCCGGCAGCGGCCAAGGAAAGCTATCTGCACGGGGATAAAATTATTGCCGTCGCGCTGGCGACGGGCGCGCAGGCGATCCATCCGGGTTACGGTTTTTTGTCAGAGAACGCGCAATTTGCGCAGGCGTGCGCAGACGCTGGTCTGATATTCATCGGACCGCCGGCTAGTGCGATCAAGGCGATGGGATCAAAATCTGCCGCCAAGTCATTAATGGCGAAAGCCGACGTGCCGCTGGTTCCCGGTTATCACGGCGATGATCAGGATGCCGATCTGTTGCAGCAACAGGCCGACAAAATCGGCTATCCGGTATTGCTGAAGGCAAGCGCTGGCGGCGGCGGTAAGGGCATGCGAATCGTCGAGAATAGCGCAGATTTCAAGGCTGCATTGGCATCCTGCAAGCGCGAGGCGATCAGCAGTTTTGGTGATGATAAAGTATTGGTCGAGAAGTATTTGACCCGTCCGCGACACATAGAAATTCAGGTCTTTGCCGACAGTCAGGGTGATTGCGTTTACTTGTTTGAACGTGATTGCTCAGTGCAACGGCGTCATCAAAAAGTACTGGAAGAGGCGCCAGCGCCAGGAATGACTGAAGAGCGGCGCAAAGCCATGGGCGATGCGGCGGTCGCGGCAGCTAAGGCAGTTGGCTATGTCGGCGCGGGTACGGTGGAATTTATTGCTGACTACGAAAATGGCGAAGGCGGCGCGTTTTATTTCATGGAAATGAATACCCGCCTGCAAGTCGAACATCCGGTGACCGAAATGATCACTGGGCTTGATCTGGTTGAGTGGCAATTGCGAGTTGCTTCTGGCGAGCTGCTGCCACTTAAGCAAGCGCAACTAACAATACGCGGTCATGCGATTGAAGCGCGGATTTATGCTGAAAATCCGGACAAGGGATTTTTGCCGTCAATCGGCACGCTGCGCCATTTGCGTACGCCAGCCGCACGCGAATTTGAAGTGACCGCTGCGGCAACACCCGACGCGATTGTACGGATTGATTCAGGGGTGCGTGCGGGTGATGCCATCTCGCCGTTTTATGATCCGATGATCGCCAAATTGATTGTCTGGGCACCGGATCGGCAACAGGCTTTGGCGAGTATGTCTAATGCTTTAGCACAGTATCAAATTGTGGGTCTGGCCAGCAATATCAGTTTCTTGCAGCGCCTGATTGCCAGTCAGCCTTTTTCCACCGCTGATCTGGATACAGGGTTGATTGAACGGAATCAGGACGCGCTGTTTCCAATCGCTCAGCCGGTTGAAGTGGCAGTGCTTGCGCTGGCAACCGCCGCATTATTGGCGGCTGAACGTCGCGCAACCGACACGCATGTTAATCCCTGGACCGATACCAATGGCTGGCGTCTGAACAGTAACTTGCAACGCCAGCTGACCTTTGTCGACAATGGCAAGGCAAGCCCGATCGCTGTGCTGTATCAATCCGGCAGTTGGTTGTTGCAACATGGTCAACACTTCACGCGGATGGCATTGTTGCAGCAGAGTGATTGTGATTACGTCATCAGTCTTGGTGATCGCGAGGTGCGGGGTACGGTGGTTTCTGATGGTACCCACTTTCAGGTATTTACCGGCGGCCACCAGTATACGCTGGACTATGTCGATCCATTGGCGCACGCCGGTGAAGTCGAAACCGAAGGTGGTCGCCTGACTGCGCCCATGCCCGGGAAAATCGTTGCCGTATTGGTCGCGCAGGGCGATCAGGTTAAAAAGGGTGCGCCATTGCTGATTATGGAAGCGATGAAAATGGAGCACACGATTGCCGCGCCAGCCGATGGTCTGGTGGAAGAGTTACTGTATGCGGTTGGCGATCAGGTGGCCGAAGCGGCGCAATTGCTGGCGTTTAAACTTGATGTAACGCAATAGTTTGATAATGCGGTTTTGTGGCAAAGCGGTGGGTGTAACAAACCTGATAGCGGACCTGATTCCGCACTTGGTTTCGATGCTTGACCGAAGGCTAGTCAGAAATTAAAAAAAGCGCTGCCAGAAGGAGTTCAATGAAAATAATATACTATGCGCCGCCTGGGAGCGGGCTGGACGACTGGCTGGAAATGGTCGCCAAAGCGATGCCTGAAGCTGAATGTCGGTTATGGTCCGAGGGCGATACGGACCATGCAGATTATGCGCTGGTGTTCGCACCACCGGCGGCCATGCTGCGTGGGCGACACGATTTGAAAGGCATTTTTAATCTTGGTGCGGGTGTCGATGCCATTTTCCAACTAGGGAATGCGTTTCCTGACGGTGTGCCGCTGATTCGGGTTGACGATGCCGGTATGGCGATTCAGATGGCTGAGTATGTGACGCACGCTTTGCTTGGCTACTACCGCCGCTTTGCGCTTTATCAGCAACAGGCCAGTCAGGGTGAATGGCGACGCTTGTCGCGCAATAACAAGCAGGATTTTAGCGTCGGTATTTTGGGTCTTGGCGTGTTGGGTGTACGGATTGCCGACGCGGTCAGGCATTTTGAGTTTCCGTTGAATGGTTGGAGTCGCACTCAGAAAGACTTGCCCGGCATGCGTTGTTATGCGGGCGAAGACGGTCTTGATGCGTTTTTGCGGGCCTCGCGGGTGTTGGTCTGCATCCTGCCGCTGACGCCAGAAACCACCGGCATCATCAATCGTGAAAATCTGCAAAAATTACAGAGTGGCACTGAACACACCGGGGGTTCCAGAGGTGCGTATGTGATTAACGTTGCCCGTGGCGGTCATCTGGTGGAAGACGATTTGCTGGCGCTGGTCAAAACCGGTCATATCGCCGGTGCAACACTGGATGTATTTCAGCAAGAACCATTACCGTCCGAGCATCCTTACTGGCAGGAACCGCGCATTACCATTACGCCGCATTTCGCAGCAGCATCGGTGGAACTAGACACGATTCAACAAATCAGCGAAAAAATCCGTGCGCTGCAACGCGGTGAGGCGGTCACCGGGGTTGTAGACCGTATCAACGGCTATTAAATCATCGGATATTAAAATCATAAGAATAGCGAGGATCGTAAAATGACATTCCCAAGCAAAGTTAAAATCGTTGAAGTCGGCCCACGTGACGGTTTGCAGAACGAAAAAGAGACCATTCCTGCAGAAATCAAGATTGCACTGGTCAATCAACTGACCGCGGCAGGTTTCGTCAACATTGAAGCGGCCTCCTTTGTATCGCCTAAATGGGTGCCGCAAATGGCGACATCCACCGAAGTGATGGCGGGCATCATCCGGCAACCGGGCGTAATTTATTCAGCCTTGGTTCCCAATATGAAGGGCCTCGAAGCTGCCTTGGCGGCGGAGGCTGATGAAATGGTGATTTTTGGATCGGCATCGGAAGCGTTCTCGCAAAAGAATATCAATTGCTCAATTGCCGAATCAATCGAACGGTTTCGTGACGTGGCTCTGACCGCTAAACAAGCGGGAAAACGTTTGCGCGGCAGTATTAGTTGCGTTTTTGGTTGTCCGTATCAGGGCGAGGTCAGTATCGATGCGGTGGTAGATGTGCTGCACCGCATGCGCGATCTTGGTTGCGACGAGATTGACATTGCCGATACGATCGGTGTGGCAACTCCCAACAAGGTGAAGGCGGTCATGCAACGATTGGTGCAGGAATTTCCGGTGGATCGTTTGTCTGGCCATTTTCATGACACTTACGGTCAGGCGCTGGCGAATATCTACGCCAGTCTGGATGTCGGCATTTCAATCTATCACGCGTCAGTGGCCGGTTTGGGCGGTTGCCCGTACGCTAAGGGCGCAACCGGTAACGTGGCAACGGAAGACGTGTTGTATATGATGCAAGGGTTGGGGATTGAAACGGGTATAAATCTCGATGCGGTGGTTGAGGCAGGACAATTCATCTCTCAGCATCTCGGACGCAAGGCTGCCAGTCGGGCCGGAAACGCGATCGCTGCTAAGCGCGCTTTTGCCTAGTAGCAAATCGCCAACACATTTCGGGCAATTCGGGATTAGGTCGCCGATACAAAACAAATTCAGGCGATAACGCTTCGTTGGCATCTTAGTAAGTATCTTAATAAGTGTCTTATTTTGCGTTAGTCTGCGTCGGTTTCGGCATCTCTTTGCCCATCTCGCCTAATAGAACTGTTTTCGGGCGCGGGACTGCGTAGAATGGCGATCTATATTTAATCAGGAATTGAAATAATGAAAAAATCCGGCATGGCAAAGATGCAAGCAATGAAACTTTCCGGCAAGATGAAGCAACCGGGTTCCGCCGCTGTATTCGGTCAAACTGCGCCCGTAGCGCTGGATCGGCGTGAGCAGCGCAATCTGGATCAGTCGCTGGGTTTGGTACCGTTTGCGGTCAAACTGAATAGTGATCTGGTGCAGCAAATAAAAACGCTGGCGCAAGAGCGTGACTGCGGCGTGAATGAATTGGTCGCGGAGTTGTTGAGCAAGGCGCTGGAAGCGTAATAGCCAAGCAAGTTAGGGGTTGTGTCGCCTTAGCCCAATCTCTAGCGTCGCGTTTATGCACATGATCCGCAAGGACCAGTGCGCGGCGCTTTGCCGATCATTGGGCCTCCCATGGGTTAAGAATCGTCACGCCGGACGGTTGAAAGTCAGCCACATTTCGCGTTACTAAGGTCATGCCATGAACCAGCGCCGTTGCTGCAATGAGGCTATCCATGGCCGGGCGCGGGTCGGGCACATGAAGCGCCGCGCAACGTTGCGCAACCGCGGTATCAACCGGTAGAATGCGGCCGGCAAATGCAGGTAAAACATGGCTCTCGAACCAGGTCCGAAAAATAGCGCCTTGTGGTGGATCGCGGCGCTCAATTAACAATACGCCCAGTTCCAGCTCCTGCACGGTGATGGCCGACAAATAGAGGTCTGTGGCATCCACACTGTCGGCCCACTGCGCCACATTTTTATCGGCTCGGCCAAGGCGAATTTTTCGCAACTCAGAAACGACATTGGTATCGAGAATAAACATCAGGAAAAGTCCACAGGGCGCGGAATCTCACGCGAGCGTGGAGTCTCAAAGTCGATATCAGCGATGCTCGGCATCGCCAGCAAATCGGCAATCTTCTGGTGACTTCCGGTAATCTGCTGATAAAGCGCGATGCTCATAAGAACATGGGCCGGTCGTCCCCTATCCGTGATGAATACTGGCCCATTGTTTGCGGCCCGTTTTGCCTCGCTCGCCCCTTGATTGAACTCGCGGCTTGATAGGGTTGTGATGGTCATGACCATAGCGACACCTCGAATACTTGATTTAAGTAGATATGTTACTACAACATAAATGCGGGTGCAAACGCTGTACTCTGCATGGATTCTGTCGTACTAGTTTAATCGCTGGCGGGTCGGTCCTTAGCGCGCGGCGTGTCCGGGGAAGATGCGGCCTTCGTTCTCGGCTTTTGCCGTCGTTACGCCGCCACCGAATTGAGTTGCGCTGGTCTCTTGCTTTTCTGCCTCCAACACATAGCCATCCTCGTTAGCCATCCGTCCAAAAAGCGTTACCTGCGGCCTCGATGCGTTCAGCAATATAATCTGCCACCACTTTGACGCGCACGGAATCGCGCGCTTCGGCATGGGTGATTAGCCAATAGCCGCGGAATAGTTTGATCTGGTCTGGCAATAGTCGCACCAATTCCGGCTCATTGCGGGCCATGAAGCATGGCAGTGCGCCCAGTCCGACTCCGCCTTTCACTGCCGCCATCTGGCTGATCACATTCGAAATTCTGACACGTGGCGCTGGCGCGGTAGGAATGTGTGACAAATAATCAAGCTCCTTGGTCCACATCAAGTCCTCCACATAGCCCACCCAAGTATGGGCCGCCAATGAAAGTTGGGTGTCAATTGGTCCGTGCTGCGCCAGAAAAGAACGTGCCGCATAAATGCCAAGCTCATAGTCGTTTAGCTTGCGTGCATGCAACCGCCCCGTTTCGGGGCGCGTCATGCTAATCGCAATATCAGCCTCGCGCCTGGAAAGACTAAACATGCGTGGATTGGCGATGAGTTCAATTTCCAGCTGTGGATGGCGGGTCGCCAGACCGGTCAGTTCGGGTGCCAAAAAATAAGTTCCGAATCCTTCCGGTGCGCCGATCCGCACCGAACCCATTAACCCTAGCGCTCCATCATCGGAGCGGGATCGAATGCGGATCGCCAGGCTTTCGACCGCCTCCGCATCGGGAATCAGGCGCTCACCTTCTGCTGTGAGGACGTACCCGGCCGAGCGACGGTCAAACAAAGCCACCCCAAGCGCCTTCTCCAGGCCAACTATGCGTCTGCTGAGTGTCGAATGATCAATACCCAACTGCAAGGCTGCGGTGGTAAGTCGTCCGGCCCGCACCACGGCTAAAAATCCTTGTAGGTCGTTCCAGTCAAATTTTTGCATGCGATTTTTTGCACATCCATTGTGTGATATTCAATATTTACGGGGGAAAATGCGAATGCTACTCTTTTTATGTGAATCCGAAAATACGGTATCGCCTCCCGTCAAACATGGCGGTGTACAAATATTATTACAGGAGTAGACATGTCAACTTTGTTTCAGCAATTAAAAGGACTCGCTGACGCGGGAAAACCCGTGCGCGTCGGCTTGATCGGGGCAGGGAAATTCGGCTCAATGTATCTGTCGCAAGTGCCGCGTACGCCGGGCGTGCATCTGTTGGGGATTGCTGATTTGTCCCCGGCACGTGCGTGCCAATCCTTAAAACGAGTCGGCTGGCCGGAGCCGATGTATGCCGCAAAATCCTGGAATGAAGCGCTACGTAACGGCAGCACCTTCGTACAAGATGATGCGGAAGCGCTGATTTCGCAAGGCGAAATCGATATCATTATTGATGCCACCGGCAATCCAGCTGCGGGTATTCGCCATGCATTGCTTTGTTGCAAGCATCGCAAACATATCGTGATGGTCAATGTCGAGGCCGACGCGCTGGCCGGACCGTTGCTGGCACGGCGCGCTGCGGAAGCTGGGATCATTTATTCAATGGCATATGGCGATCAGCCTGCGTTGATAGCCGAGATGGTGGATTGGGCGCGTACTGCCGGTTTCGATGTTGTCTGCGCGGGCAAAGGGACCAAATATCTACCGATATATCATCAATCCACTCCCGACACGGTATGGGGACATTACGGTTTTAGCGATGAGCAAGTCGCCGGTGGTGACTTCAATGCGCAGATGTTTAACTCGTTCCTGGACGGCACCAAATCGGCGCTCGAAATGGCGGCAGTGGCCAACGCGACAGGGTTACGACCAGGTTCAGACGGACTCGCTTTTCCTCCTTGCGGTGTGGATGATTTGCCGAATATTTTACGTCCGGCATCGGCTGGCGGGATCTTGCCGCATTCTGGCACAGTCGAAGTGGTGTCTTCGCTTGAGCGTGATGGGCGTCCGGTCTTTCGCGACTTGCGATGGGGCGTGTATGTAACCTTTGAAGCACCAACCGATTATGTCCGCGAATGCTTTTCGCAATACGGTTTAAAAACCGATTCCAGCGGTCGCTTTGCCACGATGTATAAGCCGTACCATCTGATCGGTCTCGAATTGGGGATTTCCATCGCTAATATCGCCGTTCGCGGTGAGCCAACCGGCAGTACTACAGAATTCCATGGTGATGTCGTGGCAACCGCTAAACGCGATTTGCGCGCTGGCGAACGTCTGGACGGTGAAGGTGGCCACATGGTGTATGGCAAATTGATGTCGGCCGCCGATTCATTAAACAGCGACGCGCTACCGATCGGACTTGCACACAATATTGTGTTGCAACGCCCCATCAGCGCGGGGCAATCCGTGCGTTGGAGCGATGTCGTTATCGACAGCAGCAAAGAGTCAATTCAGGTACGGCGTGAAATGGAAGCCATGTTCCGCAAGGAAATGGGTCTGCAAGCCCCGCGTGATGATATTGCGGCCTAAAACATCCTACCAATAAAAGGACCAACTAAGAACGTCGATCCCGAATCGCCGGTAGAGCGAGAGGGGTCGAACCGCTGGGATATAGTCCGTGGCGGCATTCCTGATCGTCGGTGCGTTGCGGGTGCCGACTGTACATTCACATCTGGCAGATTATTAAAGGGCGTCCGATATATGGTTCATCGGATACGTCTTGGTTGGATGCCGCTTTTAGCGCTAGATATAATTTTCTTGCTGATTCCATCGCCATCGGCGAACATGGAGGTTAAACGCAGTTGGATCTATTTGACTGATGTGACTGATTAATTACTAGTCATATTGTTAAATCGGTCCGCTGCACGGCGAACGTTACTTGTTGATGTGAAGGTTGTGCCCGCATGTTGGATGTAAACGCTGCCTTGGCGCGTTCCCCTGTTGATCGGATGCTGATCGTTGCGTGTGCCATCTCCTGGCGGTTGGTAGTGCAACGATGAACGATTCCTTGCGTGTCCTATTACCAGCGACCATGCATGTGCTTCAACGTGGCTGGTTGTCATCAAATAACATCCTGTTTCTGGGACAGGAACAAACCGCTCTGGTCGATAGCGGCTATGCGACGCACGCAACGCAGACGGTTGCGCTGGTAGCGCAAGTGTTGCATGGTCGCCCGCTCGACTGGCTGGTTAATACACATATTCACTCGGACCATTGTGGTGGCAACGCCGCGCTCCAACAAGCGTACGGCTGTCGTACTTTTATTCCTGCTGCAGAAGCGTCAAAGGTACGCGACTGGGATCAGGGCGCGTTAAGTTACGTCGCCACGGGTCAGCAATGTGCGCGATTTCATGTTGACGCCACCTTGCAAGGCGGCGACGAAATAATCCTCGGAGACATGACCTGGCAAGTGCTGGCTGCGCCAGGGCATGATCCGCATTCGCTGATCCTGTATTGTCCTCAACATCGGATTTTGATTTCTGCTGATGCATTGTGGGAAAACGGGTTCGGTGTCATTTTTCCAGAACTCGACGGCCAATCGGGATTTGCTGAAGCGCGGGAGACGCTGGAAATGATTGCCGCTCTGGACGTTGCGATCGTTATTCCTGGTCATGGTCGACCATTTACAGACGTTGCCAGTGCGCTTTCCAGTGCTTTTTCACGGCTGGATTATCTCTCGGCCGAGCCTATCCGAAACGCGCAAAATGGACTGAAAGTATTGCTGAAATTTCTGCTACTGGAACGTCAAAAAATATCTCTGGAAGATGTGTCGCAGATAGTTGCGACAATGCCTTTGATGGTATCCACAAATGCGCGTCATTTACATCTTCCGAATGATCAACTGACTGCTTGGCTTATTGCGCAATTGTTACGCGCTGGCGCAGCGCAGTTGGATGGTGAAGTGTTGTTAAATTCGGATTAAATATTTGATTCTGCGTAAGAAAAATACGTAATATAAGTAAGATTTTTCTCAAAATAAGTCAGACTTTTCTAATAATGCGTCTTCAGTCACGCCATGGGTATAAAACCCGCCGCCCGCGCCCGCTTTAACGGCTAATATCTAGCGGCCAATCATTTCGATGTGGCGCTAAGCAAAATAATCAATATGTAAATGTGCGTAGAAGCTGACGCGTAGAAATCGATACTGCCATGCAGATCATATGCCAATGACATGCGATTGGATGGTCAGGTGTCGTTATATGTTGTCGTTATACGTTGTCGATAATACACAGTCGCAGTCTGTAATGGCATTCCCTTTTTACCAGAGACAATCCACTCATGTTTGAAACCCTTCTTCACCCTATCGTCAACTGGCTTAATGGTATTTTGTGGGGATATGTCCTCATTTATTTGTTGTTAAGCGTCGGCGCTTTTTTTACGATTCGTTTTGGTTTTATCCAGTCGCGCATTTTTCGGTCAAATTTATTCAAACGCGAACCCGGACAATCCGTTGAGGGAATTACCGGCTTTCAAGCTTTTGCTACAGGTATCGCAAGCCGTGTCGGAACCGGTAATATTGTTGGCGTTGCGGTGGCGTTGACCGTTGGTGGTCCTGGCGCGATTTTCTGGATGTGGGTGGTCGCACTGCTTGGCATGTCATCAGCATTTGTCGAGGCAACGCTGGCGCAAATTTTTAAAGTCCGTAATGAAGACGGTAGTTTTCGGGGCGGACCGAGTTATTACATCCAGATTGGATTGCGTTCACGCGCCTTTGGGATGGTGTTTGCGTTGTCGCTGATCTTGGCTTTTGGGTTTGTTTTCAATGCAGTTCAGGCCCAATCCATCGCTGAAACGATGGATATTTCTTTCCATATTCCGCGGCATTGGGTTGGTATCGCATTGGTGCTGTTGACCGCGCCGGTTATTTTCGGTGGCATCCGACGCGTCGCAAAGTTTGCCGCTGTGATCGTGCCGATTATGGCGGTTGGCTATCTCGGCGTGGCGGCATTTGTGTTGGTGACGCATCTGACTGAATTGCCTGCGGTCTTCAGTTTGATTATCAAAAGTGCGTTTGGTCTTGAGCAAGCTGTCGGCGGAACCGTTGGTTACGCGATCACTGTGGCCATGATGACTGGTATTAAGCGCGGACTATTTTCTAACGAAGCGGGGATGGGATCAGCGCCCAATGCCGCTGCGGCGGCAGTCACTTCTCATCCTGTTTCTCAAGGATTATTACAGATGATGGGCGTGGTGGTGGACACAATGATTATCTGCACGGCGACTGCATTGATTATTTTATTGTCTGGTGAATACGTTCCAGGTGGCGCAACCCAAGGAGCAAGTTTGACGCACGCGGCGATCACAGCGCATTTGGGAAGTTGGGGCGGACTATTTTTAACCGTGGCGATTTTCTTCTTTGCGTATTCATCAGTGTTAGGCAATTACGCTTACGCTGAAGGCAATGTTCAGTTTATTAGCAAGCATCCATTGTTGCTGTTCTTATTCCGTCTTTGTGTACTTGGAATGGTGATGTTTGGTGCCACGGGCAGTTTGCCGTTGGTATGGGATATGGCGGATACCAGCATGGGATTGATGGCGTTGATTAATCTGGTGGCAATTGTGTTGTTGAGTAAATACGCCTATGCGGCATGGCGTGATTATCTGGAACAGAAAAAACGCGGTATCGACGTGCCTAAATTTACCCGACATAGCATTCCTGCATTGCGCGATGTGTTGCCTAAAGATGTCTGGTAATTTAACGTAGCGATAGGCGCATGCCGTTGCCATATCGTTAAAAATAGCTCGCTAAAATGCGAGCTATTTTTTTGTATTTCGCGAACATATCCTCCGCATCCAGATGCTTGTCACTCACTTAATGAAAGCCTCATTTGGTTTATGATAACCAATCCAAAAGTTTTCACTCACTTATGCGCTTGCTGTTTATTATATTTTTAATAAAAAAAAGTAATTAGAATCAATCCAGTTAGAAGATAAAATCTAGCACGATCGTACTTTTTTGTATGACGTTTCCCTTATAATCATTTCTTTGATCCCACTAAAAGAGGTCGTTATGGCATTGCCCGCAGTGTTGCAAAACTTAAGCCTTCCCGTTATCGGTTCGCCGATGTTTATCGCCAGTGGACCGGCGTTGGTCGCGGCGCAATGTAAAGCGGGGATCGTCGGTTCGTTTCCGGCGCTCAATGCGCGTCCGGCAGCCGAGCTCGATGTGTGGCTGACACAATTGCAAATTGAACTGGCAACATATCAGGCAGAACACCCGGATGCTAAAGTAGGTCCGATTGCAGTCAATCAGATTGTGCATCAATCCAATGATCGTCTGGCCCATGATGTGGAAATGTGTGTCAAACATCGTGTTCCGATTATCATTTCCAGTCTGCGTGCGCCACCCAAAGAGATGATGGACGCTATTCATAGCTATGGCGGCATCGTATTGCACGATGTTATTTCGATTCGCCATGCTGAAAAAGCATTGGAAGCCGGAGTTGACGGCTTGATTTTGGTCGCCACCGGCGCTGGCGGTCATGCCGGTCCGTTGTCACCGTTTGCGTTAGTGGGCGAAGTACGAAAATTCTTCGACGGGACGATTGCACTGTCTGGCGCGATTGCCACCGGTGACGCGATTCTGGCGGCGCAAGCAATGGGCGCAGACCTTGCCTATATTGGCTCGCGCTGGCTCGCCACTCAGGAAGCCAATGTCGACGATGCCTATCGTCAGGCCATTGTCGAATCAAGCGCTAACGATATTGTGTATACCAATCTGTTCACAGGTATTCACGGCAACTATTTGAAAAAATCCATTATTAATGCTGGTCTTGACCCAGACAATCTTCCCGAGGCGGACAAGACCAAAATGAATTTTGGTTCCGGTGGAAGCGGCGCCAAAGCCTGGCGTGATATATGGGGCGCGGGTCAAGGGGTCGGACTAATGAGTGACGTGCCAACGGTGGCCGCAATGGTAGATCGCTTGCAAACCGAATATCAGGCTGCACGTCGGCGGCTGGCGCTTTAGTGCAGGCTGGCCCGGCCCGGCTGGTTTGGCTCTGCGTCAACCCTATCATTTTAGGTATTGAAAATTTACGCTAATCCGCGCCAGCGGCGTCGCGCAAAGCTAGAATTATTGGCTGCAAAACTCACTTCTGATATTCAGCCAATTCCTGCTCAACGATGATATCCAGCGTCCACTTGACCGCGCTGGCATCGGCGGGTGGATGTGGAACGCGCTCTTCTAAAATGCGCAGGCGATATTGCACACCGGGTTCAGGTTTGAAACCGGCAATGTCGCCGTACCAGAGTTGCCATGGGGCTTTTTTATCTTCACGGATTTGATAACAAGTTGTCTGCATCACGCCGGTAGAGCAAGGTGCTTTTTCCGCGGCGACGTAGATGAATTTTATTTTAGCCGTGGCACCGACTTTGTCCCGTGCGTGGAAAGTCATTACTTTACCGTCAACGGTGTTGAACTCAAGGGTTTTTCCGGTAATTTTGTAGTCGTTCACTGCCTGTAGTTTTTCTAAAAAGTCAGCTTCGAAACGCATGGCGGGTTCCGGGCACGCCATACGTGTTGTCACCGCTTCAACAATCGTCAGTCGACCCGGGCTACGAATCGAAAACGGTGCCGTAAACTGATTGCACCAGGCGCGACCATTCACCCGTCCCTGGCCTTTTTCATTGCTAAAAGTCAGAATCACCGGATCACCGTTATCGCCGGTTGGAATAACATGGTTCGGCCAATCGGTGAGTTCCCAACGGGACGATAACAATCGTGGATCGTCGGTGATTTTGCTTTCCTGTCCGGGCATGGCGCAAGCTGCCAGCGTCGCACTGGCAGTGAGAGCGAGGGTCAAGGTGCGAGCGAAAGTATGAGCAGACAAATTAGGCATGATGGCAGGCTCCAAAGCGAATTTAGCAAATGCAGGGTATTTCTCGAGGACACCATTTTATCGTACTCAAGGCATTTTATACGTGGACGGAGATTCTTAACCCTTCGTTGGTTTTATCGCGCTCCGCGATCGCTCACTCAAGCCACTTCGCGCGACTCGCTGATAGTGCGACCGCCAGACATAACACACCGACCAGAGACAGCGCGGCGTGCAGGCCGAAGCCATGTGCCAGAAACCCGATCACCGGCGGTCCAATCAAACCACCGCCGTAACTGAGGGTGGCGACACCCGCCAGCGCGGTAGAACCATGGCGCCCCGCCGCACTGAATACAAAAGGGAAAACGGTCGCAACGCCAACACCGGTCAATGCAAAGCCGAAAATGGAGAGCGAAACGTTAGGTGCGATGAGTGCCACAAACATACCAACTGCCGCGATAAGCGCACCGGTGGTGACGACTTTGCGTGCATTGAAGCGCTCCTTTAGTCGATCTCCTATAAGTCTTGTAACCAGCATCATCGCCGCGAAGGCGGCAAACGCTAACGGTGCAGTGCCGTCGCTGGCACGCAACCAGTCCGTCATGTAAACACCACTCCAGTCTGCCACAGACCCTTCAACAATCGCGCCGCAAAATCCGATGATACCGAGGACGATCAGGTGGCCGTGCGGGAGTGAAAAATACTTTTTACCGATGCTCGGTTCGGGGCGATCATTTGGCAATGCGTAGTAGCAAAGTCTTAGCGGCAGGGCGAATAGCAGTGCCAATAAGCCGAAGTGTGAGAGCGGCGACAAGCCGATGCCAGCAAAGCCGCTGCCGATGAGCGCGCCGGATAAAGTGCCGACGCAAAACCAGGCGTGTAATAGCGACATGATCGAACGCGCAGCTACTTTTTCGGCTGCGGCACCGAGTGCGTTGATCGCCACATCAAAGCAACCAGAGCAAAGTCCAAGACTGGTCATGGTAAGCATTAACCACGCCATATTGGGAGCCAGCGCCAAACACGGCATAGTCACCAATAATCCAACGCCGGCGTACCAGGCGCTGTGGCGCGCGCCGTAATGACCGGTCAGCCACGCTGCCAGCGGAAAAGAACCCACGGCACCGATCCCTGCGCATAGTAATACCAGACTTAATTCTGCCGGATCAAGTTGCAAGGCATCGCGCACCGCCGGTATGCGCGAGGCCCAGGTTGCATATACAACGCCGAGCAAGACAAACAGGAGCGGAAGCGCTGCCTGACGCATGCGGTTAATAGTAGGAACGGGAATGGCTAGTGGAAGAGACATTGATCACAAAAATGGTGAAGAAGTGGACGAGATCGTGTAGCGCGTGGGTGTGTTGGTGTAATAGTGCAATAGCACACTAATCAGCCCCGTCGATAGTGATTGCGATTATCAACGGGGTATTTACGTCACCGTCGTGCGCTAGTGTGCACTTCAATATTCGAATCTATAAGATAGAGATACGACTAAGCCAATTTAACCGCATTTGTCTTATCTTTCAGATGATTGGGTAGCGCATCCAGTAACGCCTGACAATCCGCATTTGAGCCGACCGTAATGCGCAAAAATTGTGCAATTCGCGGGCTGGTAAAGTGTCGAACGATGACCCCATCGGCGCGTAATCCTGCGGAAATGGTTGCCGCGTCGTGTTGTGGATGACGCGCGAAAACGAAGTTGGCAGCCGACGGCAATACGTTAAAGCCCAGCGCATTCAATCCGGCAACCAGCGTCTTGCGGGTATCCATAACCGCAAGCCGGGTTTGATCGAAATGCGACTTATCCTGAATCGCGGCCGCGGCTCCCGCAATCGCCATCCGATCCAGTGGATAGGAATTGAAACTATTTTTGACCCGCTCCAAAGCAGCAATCAAATCAGGATGACCAATAGCAAAGCCAACCCGCAGGCCAGCTAAAGAGCGGGATTTGGACAGTGTTTGCACCACAAGCAGATTGGGAAAACGCGAAACCAGCGGGATCGCGCTGTCGCCGCCAAAGTCGATGTACGCCTCATCAACGATGACCACGCTATCAGGTTGCGCCGCGACCAGGCGTTCAACTTCAGACAATGGCAGCAGACAACCAGTCGGCGCATTCGGGTTAGGAAAAATAATCCCCCCGTTTTTGCCTGCATTCAGATAGTCATCGACCTGAATCGTAAAGTCGTCCGCGAGCGGGATTGTCTTGTAGGCGACTTGATACAGGTTGGAATAAGTCGGGTAAAAACTGTACGTAATGTCCGGATACAGAATCGGATCATCGTGTTGCAATAGCGCCTGAAACACATGCGCCAGCACTTCATCGGAACCATTACCGACAAATATATGTTCCGGAGTGATGCCGTATTGCGCATTTTGTTCCGCAATGGCAAGCTTGAGCGGTTCGGAGTCCGGATTAGGATACAGACGCAGCGTGTCGGCAGCTTCGCGCTGGATCGCTGCAATGGCCAACGGCGACGGACCGTAAGGATTCTCGTTGGTATTGAGTTTGATCAGATTGTTAATCTTTGGTTGCTCGCCGGGCGTGTAAGGCGTCAGGCGGCTGACGATGGGACTCCAATATTTGCTCATGGGGATCGATCAAGTGGGTTGGCTGGTGCGTAAGTCGATAGTGTAGCAAACCCGCGGGAGTTAGCGCGCGGCATCTCGATCTGATTGATGGTGATGGACCATCCCTGATTGCGCATTCGGAGCTCAAACAGAGCTGCATGTCAGTACATAAGGCTTGAATGACGCCCCTTTCAGCCTACTGTTGCAACTAAATGCAATAATCCAAGCCTAATGACGTTGTTTAAACGTTACTTAAGTGCTAATTAAGCGTTTTTTTAAGCATTATTGGAACGTCTAGTCTCATCACCGTCGGCGAGCAAGTCATTGACGCGTCAGCCTACAGGCGAATGTTCGTCATAAAAATAGGAGTTTACCTTTGAATACTTTTGCCGTTGACCAGTTAAATGGACTCTGGACTTTTCTGGCTACGTCCTCGCTGCATTACGCGGTGAATGCCGTGCTGGCGATCGTTATATTGATGCTTGGTTGGTGGTTTTCTTCCAAATTATCGAATATGTTCCAGCGTGTGTTGATTCGCTCTAACGTCGATGCCACCTTGCGACCGGTATTGCGGAGTGTGTTGTTGTGGCTCATTCGTCTGATTACGGTGATTGCTGTATTGGGACAGTTTGGTGTGCAGACCGCCAGTATCATCGCAGTGTTGGGTGCAGCCAGTCTGGCGATAGGTCTGGCATTGCAAGGTACGCTACAAAATATTGCGGCCGGTATGATGTTGTTGTTTTTGCGACCATTTCAGGTCGGCGAATATGTTGCGAATAGCAGCGTCGAAGGAACTGTCGATGAAATTGGTCTTTTCGCAACAAAATTAACTAAGGCCGATGGCGTTTGTCTATTTGTCCCAAACAACCAGTTATGGAACAGCGCGATTACCAACTATAGTCGGCATGACAAGCGGCGTATGGATCTGCCGATCGGGATCGATTATAAAAATGATCCCGCCATTGCGATTCGGGCCTTAACCGCGTTATTGGATGCCGATCCGCGGATTCTGAAGTTGCCAGAACCGCTGGTGGTTGTGAGCGATTACGCGGATAGCGCTGTGATGCTCAAAATACGGTTTTGGACAATGACGTCGGATTTTTGGGCCGTTCGCTGGGATATTAGTCAGCAGATTAAGCCAACACTGGATGCGATTGGATTTTCGATTCCGTTTCCGGTGCAGGAACTACGTCGTGAAAAACCGAGTCAAGCCGCCTTACAGTCGTCGGCACCAATCGCGTCAAATGGCGCGCCAGAGACGGCGATATCATCCACTCCAACCACGTTATAGACGTCTGAGCGCACCACATCATTCGGTGCAAGGTAATGATGTAAAAAATGGTGGATCAGGAAGCACCTGACCCACCATTTTTTTATGTCAGATTTGCGGTGTTGTGACGCTAATCAGACGAGTAAAAGGAAACTGTCAAAGAATTAATAGGTGTAAAACATCCGCTGAATGTCTTTCGTATTATTCGTTTTGGTCAGCGCTAGCATCAGCAAGATTCGTGCTTTCTGCGCATTCAGCGTATCAGCTACAACGAAGTCGAGAGTATCGTCGCTGGCCTCGCCGTTGCGCGCCACAATGCCTTGCCCGATTCGGCTGGCACGCACGATAATCACCCCTTTTTTACGTGCCGCAATCAGTGGTTCTTTCATTTGCGCTGCAATACTGCCATCACCGACACCAGCGTGGATAATGCCCTTGGCACCAGCGGCGACTTGCGCATCTAGCGCAATGCTGTTCATATCGGCATAGCCGTACACGATATCAACTTTCGGCAAGACATCCAGGTTACTGATATCGAATTCTGTGTCGAGTGTGTTTTTGCGGGTTGACTGGCGATAAAAATACGGCTTACTGCCTTGAATGTATCCCAGCATCCCGAGTTCGGGTGATTTAAAGGTATCGGTGGTTGATGTATTGGTTTTGGTGACTTCGCGCGCGGCGTTAATCTGGTCGTTTAATGTCACTAAAACGCCCTTGCCGATTGCCTCTTTGCTACCGGCCAACAGCACGGCATTGTATAAATTGATTGGTCCATCCGCAGACAGCGCGGTCGACGGACGCATTGCGCCGACGATCACAACTGGCTTGCGACTCTTAACAGTCAAGTCAAGAAAGTAGGCGGTTTCTTCGATGGTGTCAGTGCCGTGAGTGATGACGATGCCATCGACATCCGGGCGCGCCAATAATATATTGACCCGCTTGGCAAGTTTCAGCCAATGGTCATTCGTCATGCTTTCGCTGGCGATCTGAAATACTTGTTCACCCTTCACGTTGGCGACTTTTTTCAGTTCCGGCACGGCTGCGATCAATTTCTCAACACCGACCGTGGCAGACGTATAACCGACGGTGGTCGTGCTCGTCGCGCCGGTACCGGCAATCGTGCCGCCAGTGGCAAGAATTATCACGTTTGGTAGTTTTTGCGACGCTTCCTGAGACTCTTGCGTCTGCGCAATGGCATTTCCTAATCCGCTCGACAATAATAAAGCGCCGAATATGAATCGAAAATAGGGCTGAAAACGGGTGTGGATTTTATGCAAAACCATACATCTCCTAATTTTAATCGTTGTTTTTCTCGAGGTTGATACCGTGGCATCGCACTGAAAGAACGATCGTAATGATTATAGGAAAGGTTGCTGATCGTATAAACGGTTAATCGCCCTAGCCTTGCTCATAATGCGAATAAATACGGTATCGCACCCGCACTTTATGGAGACTGGCGAAAAAAATCTAATGCAAGTTATGCATAGGTTTATGCATAACTTGTATCAACACACATTCAAAAATGTGCTTAGGAGAAATGCATTAGTTGAAATTAGTCTGTCGAAGCTTGTCCGGCTAAGAGTGATTGCGGGCACAGGCCCGCAATCCGCTAAGTAAAGAATGCTTCTACATGGTCTTTACAGTAGCAGTGAAGCCGCAATCGACCACATGACTACTGCAATGACACCATCCAGAATACGCCATGCAATTGGCTTGGCAAAAATCGGTGCGGCAAAGCGTGCGCCGAATCCCAGGCTCAAAAACCAGAGAAGCGAAGCCAGCATGGCACCCGCAGCAAACAACACCCGGCCCATGCCAATCTCTTGTCCGCCGACTGATCCTAGCAAGACGACCGTATCGAGATAAGCGTGCGGATTGAGCAGGCTAAAGGCCAGCGCGCTGGTGATCACGGCGGCATAACGAGGAGGCGCGAGCGGTGCCGTGGTTGTTATCAATGCGGTCGGCTTCCACGCGGCCAAAGCAGAGCGGATTCCACACCAGCACAAAAATGCCGCGCCACCCCATTTTGAGAACGCAAATAAAGCGGGATTATCGGCAATCAATGCACCAACACCAGCAACGCCAAGCGCAATGAGCAACGAGTCGCACAAACCACAAATCAGCACTGATGTAAGTACATACTGACGCTGCAAGCCCTGACGTAAAATAAATGCGTTTTGTGCGCCAATAGCGATAATCAATCCGCCACCTAATCCCATACCTTTGATAAATGCTGCGGTTTCCATGCATGCTCCTTCATTCAATGGAAGAAGCTTAATGCCGCAAGAAATATAAGTACAATGAATGAATCTACTGATAGATAAGAAATTCTTATGATGGGGGAATATGAAAAATCTGGACTATCGCGGCTTGGCAGCGCTCAATGCAGTCGTCGCCTTAGGCAGCTTTGAGAAGGCGGCGACGTCGTTGCATATCAGCCAATCGGCGGTGTCGCAACGTATTCGGACTTTGGAAGAATTGGCGGGTCAATTATTGATCGTGCGTGCACAGCCGCCATTTGCGACGACGCTGGGTCAGCGCCTGATTGCGCATTATAGCCAGGTCAAGCTGATGGAAGCTGCGCTCGCAATTGATACCGATGAACCCGATACTTTGCCGGAAATCGCGATTGCGGTGAATGCCGACACGCTCGCAACATGGTTGCTGGACGCTTTGGCGCCCGTACTCAATCCACCGCAATGCCAGTTGACGGTACTAATAGACGATCAGGACCATACACTGCAATTGTTGCGTGAAGGCACAGTTTTCGCGTGTGTTACCAGTTCGATGGCGCCTGTGGCCGGCACAACAGCGTCACCGCTTGGGGTGGAGCGGTATATCTGCGCCGCGTCACCAGCGTTCGCGGCACGCTGGTTTAGTGACGGCTTTACCTCCGCCGCAGTGGCGCAAGCACCGGCTGTTGTGTTTAATCAGAAAGATGCATTACATGCACGGTTTTTGAATTGGCGCTTAGGATGGGGCACACCTTATCCGCATCATTCGATTGCCTCGGTCGACGCCTTTGAAAAATTTGTACACAGTGGCTTTGGTTATGGCATGTTGCCGACGCTACAAATTGAACGCGCGCTGGCGTGTGGGGATTTGGTCGATTTAACGCCCGGGGATGGGATCGATGTACCGCTGGTGTGGCATGCCTGGAATATTCAGACACCGCTCACGGAAGCGTTATCACAACACATTATTCAGACCGCGCGACGTAGTCTGAGTTACGACCCGCTCACATTGGATACTGCAAATACGCGTTTGAATAATCGATGATGATTGTTATCTGGCATACAGGGTAACAATTTGACATGGCGACTACGTCATGAGTCAGGATCAACGGGCGAATAACGCTCTGATTTGCGTATTCGCCCGGCGTAACAATTAACCAGTAACCAGTAACCGGTAACAATTAAAAAATAATAATTAACGCGTTACCGGCTTGTAGCGAATGCGCTTAGGTTTAGCGCCCTCTTCGCCCAGACGTTTACGCTTATCGGCTTCATATTCCTGATAATTGCCATCAAAAAACGTGACTTGCGAATTACTTTCGAACGCCAGAATATGCGTTGCAATCCGATCCAGAAACCAGCGATCATGGGAGATCACCATGACACTACCGGCAAATTCCAGCAAGGCATCTTCCAGCGCGCGCAACGTTTCTACGTCAAGATCGTTGGACGGTTCATCGAGTAGTAACACGTTGCCGCCTTGCAGCAGCGTTTTGGCCAGATGCAAACGACCACGCTCACCGCCGGACAAGTTGCCGACGATTTTTTGCTGGTCGCCACCCTTAAAGTTGAAGCGCCCTAAATAGGCGCGGGATGCCATTTCAAACCGACCAACGGTCAGGATATCTGCCCCGCCAGAGACGTCTTCGAACACGGTTTTGCTGTCAGACAGCGCATCGCGATGCTGATCGACGATGGAGACGCGTGCCGTTTGACCGATGACAACTTCGCCGCTATCCGGTTGTTCTTTGCCTGTGATCATTTTAAACAGCGTTGATTTACCTGCGCCGTTGGGGCCGATAATCCCGACAATCGCGCCTGCCGGGACAGTAAAACTCAGGTCATCAATCAATAAACGGTCGCCGAAAGATTTGGAAACGTTCTTGAATTCGATGACTTCAT
The DNA here is from genome assembly GCF_035018905.1 of Glaciimonas sp. Gout2. Classification (NCBI taxonomy): domain Bacteria; kingdom Pseudomonadati; phylum Pseudomonadota; class Betaproteobacteria; order Burkholderiales; family Oxalobacteraceae; genus Glaciimonas; species Glaciimonas sp. Gout2. The sequence goes on from NZ_JASJXA010000011.1 coordinate 100,379, forward strand.
TGCCAAGGCGCTCAGCTACCGGAATGAAAATTTCCGATGTTTCGTTACGTTTTTGGTATTCATGCTCGCTCAACTCATTGAAGCGTGCCAGACGTGCTTTACTTTTAGCCTGACGCCCTTTTGGATTCTGGCGAACCCATTCAAGTTCTTTTGCAATGGTTTTCTGGCGCGACGATTCGGTGGCTTCTTCTTGTTTCAGGCGGTCGCCTTTTTGTTCCAGCCACGAACTGTAATTGCCCTTCCACGGGATACCGTGGCCGCGATCCAGTTCCAAAATCCATTCGGCGGCATTGTCGAGAAAGTAGCGATCATGGGTAATGCCGACCACAGTCCCGGGAAAGCGTTGCAGAAATTGTTCCAGCCAATCGACTGATTCAGCATCCAAATGGTTGGTTGGCTCATCAAGCAGCAACATGTCGGGTTTTGACAGCAGCAATCGGCATAGCGCAACACGGCGTTTTTCACCACCAGATAACACGCCAATAATGGCATCCCATGGTGGCAAGCGCAGTGCGTCTGCGGCCATTTCCAGTTGCAGCTCCAGATTGCCACCGTCGGAGGTGGAGATAATCGCCTCAAGCCGGCCTTGCTCAGTCGCCAGCGCATCAAAATCGGCGTCCGGTTCTGCATAGGCTGCATAGACGGCGTCCAGTTTGGCACGTGCTTCGAAGGCTTCGCCGAGACCGCCTTCAACAGCCTGCCGCACGGTTTGTTCTGGATCCAGTTGTGGCTCTTGTGGCAGATAGCCAATATTCAAACCCGGCATCGGCGTGGCTTCACCCTGAATGTCGGTGTCGATACCGGCCATAATTTTGAGTAAAGTGGATTTGCCGGAGCCGTTCAGACCCAGCACGCCAATCTTGGCACCTGGGAAAAACGACAGCGAGATGTCTTTCAGAATCTGTCGTTTTGGCGGCACGATCTTGCCGACCTTGTTCATTGTATATACGTATTGGGCCATGATGGTCTTCTCGGTGAAGTGTCAGAAAAAGGAGGTCGGACCGACGCAAATCGTTACCGTTAAACGCCGATTTCCTCCCGGAAGCGGTCGGGCGTATCGAACAGCCAACTATTTCGGCTAACGGGAAATCGCACTGTTTGGATTGCGGTCTAAGTCCTACGGTATTCAAAAAATGACGCAGCGTACTAGCGCAGGATGACTAGGATAACCGAACTGGCTAAGCCTGACTATGTATGGCTATGGTTATCAGGTTATATAGCGCCATGTCATTATGTCGCGATGGCGGTACTAATCTAACTTGCGGAACCGGATTGCCGCCCAATGCTCGGCCATGCGCGCCACAAGCCTTCTGCCGAGTACAACACAAGTGCACTCCAAATGACGGTAAATCCAATCAGTTTAGTGCCATCAAGTTGTTCGTTATAGAGTAATACGCCTAACAGCAACTGGATGGTCGGCGTGATGTATTGCAACAGTCCAAGCAGCGAAAGAGGAATGCGACGTGCACCAGCGGCGAACAGCAAGAGCGGAATGGAGGTGATTGGACCCGCCGCCGCCAACAACCATTGCGACGAGTGTGATGCTGTCATAAAACTATTTTGACCATGGTAAGTGGTGAAAGCCAGATAGGCTAGCGTCAGCGGCAATACCAGCGCGGTTTCCAATGCAAGCCCGGGTAGCGCACCAAGACTGGCCGTCTTGCGCAACAAACCGTAGCCACCAAAACTCACGGCAAGAGCTAATGAAATCCACGGAGGATGACCAGTTTGCCAGGTTAACCAGATGACCGCGCTAGCGGCGAGTATGATCGCTAACCATTGCATAAAGCGAGGGCGCTCACCCAAAAACACAAAGCCGAGACCGACGCTGACAAGAGGGCTAACGAAATACCCCAGACTGGCATCGACGATGTGATCGTTGTTGCAGGCCCAGACATAGGTAGTCCAGTTAGCCGCCAACAAAAACGCACTGGCAGTAAAGCCAGCAAGAACGCGGGGTTGGCGCAGTACCGGCACAATCCAGGCCCATTGCTTGCGAAAAGCCAGCACGATCACCAAGAACAGAAATGACCATAGCATCCGGTGCATGACGATATCGACCGGCGGAATGTCACGTAACGCTTTGAAGTACAGCGGGAAAATGCCCCATAGGACGTAAGAGGAGAACGCGTAAAACATACCTGCTTGCATAGCTGTAAGGATGAAAAAGAGTTAGGGTATTCTACGCAAAAAATTTTAGAGCGTTTTGTTCCTGGGAAATAAACGCTTAGCGATCAATATCGGTATACCGTCATTCACGCATATAGCATTCGTGCTAACGATGGTTTCGCCGACTGCTTCACATTTTTGTCCCTAGTGACAGCATTCGATCATGTTCCGGTCGGGCGATAGTGCGATGTAGAAGCAATGCGCCGACGCCGCACACGCTCATCACCATCATCAATGGTCGCGCAGTGCCGTCGTGCCACAGACTCATGCTGACACCGGCGATGATGCCGAGAGAGAATTGTACCGTCCCCATTAACGCTGACGCAGTACCGGCTTGATGGCCTTGCTGGGACAAGGCGATTGCTGATGCATTCGGGCTGATAAAACCATAAGAGGCCATAAATCCAAAGAAGCCGACCAGTAAGAGCGGCAGATTATTCACGCCAACTGCGACCAGTATCGTGATGACTAAGGTTAAGCAGGCTGGAAGCCATAAAGCCCGCCCAAGAATGGCATCGGGCGTCATTTTGCCGACGAGTCGGGCATTGAGCTGCGAAGCACCGATAAGGCCGATGGCATTAGCGCCAAAAACCCAGCCGAAATTTTCTGGCTTGATACCGTGTAGTTCGATCAGCACAAAAGGCGACCCGGTAATATACGCAAACATACCCGCCTGCAATAAGCCGCCGCATAAAGCGTAGGCCAGGAATTGACGGTCCATAAGTAAGGAGCCGTATTGTTTTAATACCCGCCCCAAATGTAGCGGTGCAGTGTCTTGGCGTTTCAGGGTTTCTTGCATCGTGGTATGAATAGCAACCAGACAAAACAAGCCAAAACACGTCAGACCGCCAAAAATGACGCGCCAACCCCACAGTTTAAGCACTTCTCCGCCGATCAACGGTGCCAGAATCGGGGCGATTCCCATGACCAGCATTAATAGTGAAAATGCCTTGGCCGATCCAGCTGCGCCCATGCGATCCCGAATGACGGCACGCCCGACGACCATCCCGGCGCAACCGCCAAGCCCTTGCATAAACCGCGCAAAGATCAGCGTTGTCACATCTGGCGCAAACAGGCAGGCAATGGACGCAAGCGTATATAGCCCAAGGCCAAAATAGAGCGGCGGTTTACGGCCAAAGTGATCACTTAGCGGTCCGTAAAACATTTGACCGACCGCCAGGCCCACCAGGAAGCTAGCTAACGTGAGTTGGACCAGATTGCTGCCGACCGCAAAATCTTTTGCAATAGTTGGGAAACTTGGCAGGTACATATCAATCGAAAGGGAGCCAATCGCTGTTAGTGCACCGAGCAAGATGAGCCAGCCGGGCAGCATTTTTTCTGGCGTTACAGTGTCGATGTTGTTTGTCATTAAGAACTTTGAAGTGTGCGAATGATGCCTGTCTTGCATTGCCTAAACAATCGCATTGGATAGCACAAGATTTTACGCTGAGTGGTGGCGCGACGAAACGTCGACATAGTGTAGGTAAAAAGCAAGAGTGACAAAAAGAGACCGGCGCAGCCAATAATCCAATACTGCATCATTGTTTTTTAAAAATGAAATCCGAGAACAGTTGGCATGTTCGAGGAATAACGTTAGCGGTAGCATTTTATAGCATTCGCCAAATAATTGCCGCTGGGGAATAGGATCAGCCTTATTGCCTGAGCGCCCTGACAGAATACGCGGCAATGAGGGTTTGCATTTGCGCTGTCAAAGCGAACGGATTGGCTAGACAAGCGGGCTGCCAATGAAGAACGAAAGTTAACAAAAAAATATATTCAGATTGCTATGACCCGCTTATAGATTGTGTCGTTTGTTGAATGACTTAACGCACTATTACTGTAAACCTATTTTGATGAATGATGCCTCTATTCCTTCGCTTTACATACTCGCCTTCGTTGTTGCTGTCATGGCTTCCTATTTTGGATTGATGTTAGCTGGGCGTGTTAGTCGTGCGCGGCGCGGGCAAGCGTTAGCTTGGTTGATCGGAGGCGGTATCACAATAGGTACCGGAATTTGGGCGATGCATTTCATTGGGATACTGGCGTTTTATTTGCCAATAAAGGTCTCGTATAGTGCAAGGGTAACTTTGCTTTCATGGTTGATTGCGGTGGTCGTGTCTTGCTTTGCTTTGTTCATGGTCAAGGGCACGCGTAGAAACCGGCACAATCTGGTATTCGGTGGCATCGTCATCGGCGTCGGTCTTTCGGCTATGAATTACGTGGGAATGGCTGCGATCAAATTTGGCTCTGGATTGCGTTACGATCCGGCACTGTTCGTGGCTTCGGTTGGCGTGGCGATCGTCGGTGCCATTGTCGCTTTATGGCTCGGGTTTCGTTTGCGTGGGGGCGACAGTTGGCATACAAAATTGACGCGATTTTCGGCCTCGATCATTATGGGGCTGGCGATTATCGGAATGCATTTCACCAATATGGCTGCTTCACGTTTTTCTTCGGCATCACTGTATGGGTTAAACGACGGGCTGGACCACAATTGGCTGGCGTTTTCAGTGTCAGGAATGATATTGATGATATTGGCGTTTATATTGTTGTGGTCGTTTATCGATATTCGGAGTCGACGCTATGCCGAAGCACTGCGCGCCTCTCTTAAAACGGTCCATTCGAAACTGGCTTATCTCGGCACGCACGATGTGTTGACCAGTTTACCTAACCGCTCATTACTCAATAAGAGAATTGCGGAGATCATCGCCAGCGCAGAGGGTAAAGCAATATTATTTACCATCCTGCACATCAATATTGATCGCCTGAAAACTGTGAATGAATCACTTGGACGCGCCGCCGGCGATCAACTGCTCAATGCGTTTGTGTTGCGCATACGCCAGACGCTGCGTCTGGGCGACATCTTGGCGCGGTTGAGCGGAGATGATTTTGTGGTGTTGGCAGAAGTGAGCCAGGCCAGTGATGCAGCTCAGATGGCAGAAAATCTGATCGAGCTATTAGGGCGTCCTTTGCATGTTCCTTCGCATGAGATTCATGTGACAGCGTCCATTGGCATCAGCCTGTTTCCCCATAATGGCAACACGGCTGAATCGTTACTGGCTACCGCAGACATAGCGATGTCGCATGTGAAGCAACACGGGCGCAACAATTATCAATTTTTCACGTCAGAAATGCATGCGCGCAATCGTGATCGGATTGACCTGGAAAGTGGATTGCGTCCCGCATTACGGGAAAATGAATTTCGGATGTATTACCAACCCAAAGTGGATATCAAATCTGGAAAAATTGTCGGTGTTGAAGGACTTTTACGCTGGAAGCACCCCGAATACGGCCTCGTGTCGCCGACCAGATTTATTCCTCTGGCCGAGGAAAGTGGTTTGATAGTGGCGATCGGAGATTGGGTGATGGAGGCTGCATGTAAGCAAAGCCGACAATGGCAAAATCAGGGTTTGATGCCGGAGATCATTCCCATCTCGGTGAATCTATCAGCGCATCAATTTTTACAGCGCGACCTGGTGGATAGTACGATGACTGTTTTAAAGCGGCATGCGATACCGGCAGCAAGTCTCATATTGGAGCTGACGGAAGGATCGCTGATGGGTAATCCAGAGAATGCCATTGACGTGCTGCGCGAATTGAATCGATTAGGCGTGCGAGTTTCAATCGATGATTTTGGGACCGGTTATTCCAGCTTGAGTTATTTACGTCGCTTTCCATTGAGCGAAATTAAGATTGACCGCTCTTTTGTGCAATCCCTGGAGAGTAATCTCGAAGATCGCGCGATTGTGCGCGCGATTGTGACGTTGGCACATAGTTTGCAATTGACCGTGGTCGCTGAAGGCGTCGCTAACGTTGAGCAGTTACGGTTTTTGAGACAGATTGGCTGTGATCAATATCAGGGTTTTTTGTTTAGTGAGCCGGTTCCTGCGGAGACTATTTCAGAGATGCTGGCGAGTCAGTGATTCTCGCCAGCAAAGACATAGAAGCGCCGCATCGACACAGACATTAAGCCTGCAAGAAATCCAGCAACGTCATCGACACCACTTTGGTGGCCTTGCGCAAATCATCGAGCGAAAGATTTTCATCGGCCTGTTTGGCGTTTGACTCGCCCAAAGTGCGTGGGCCAGCGCCGTATAACACCACCGGAATACCTTGCTCGCCATACAGTCGGGCATCGGTGTAGAGCGCCGAGCCATCGGTTGATATTGGTTCGCCGAATATGGCCTCGGCATTTTTTTGCAAGCTATTGCGTAATAATTCGTGACCAGGAAGTGGGCGTAACGCGCGGGCCAGCAACAGGCGTTTAATGTCCACCCGTATGCCCGGCAAATCCGCGACCGCCGCTTCGATCATAGCGCGCACATCGCTTTCAACTTGCGTCGGATCTTCTTCCGGAATCATGCGGCGGTCCATTTTCAGAACCACTTTCCCAGGAACCACGTTGGTGTTGGTGCCGCCATCGATGCGTCCAACAATCATCGTCGGGTGGGTAATGCCAGGAATGGCCGATCTGATCGCTTTCAGTTCAGGTAGTTTGGCGTAGATCGCTTGCAGAACAGCAGTCGCCGCTTGCAGCGCATCATGGCCGGTTTCTGGCGCCGAGCCATGCGTTGCTTTGCCGTGTACGGTCACTTCAAACTGCAAACAGGCATTGTGCGCGGTAACAATGTTATAGCTGAATCCGGGCGCAATGACGTAATCCGGTTTGGTCAGGTTATTCTCCAGCAACCAACCCGGACCAAGCAAACCACCAAATTCTTCATCGTAAGTAAAGTGCAATTCCAGCGTACCTTTTAGCGGCACGCCTAAAGCTTCCAACGCACGTACGGCAAAAATATACGTCGCAAAATCACCCTTCGACACCGCCGTTGCCCGTCCGAATATACGGCCATCCGCAATTTCGCCACCGTACGGCAGTTTGCTCCAACCGTCACCGGGTGGCACCACATCGCCGTGGGCGTTGAGGGCAATGGTCGGTCCCGGCGCGTCATAATGACGGCGAACGATCAGATTGGTAATACTTTCCATGCCATACGCCTGCACCGTGTCAGCCGGCACAACATGCTTCTCAACTTCCCAACCCATGGAGGTCATCAACTCGGCTACCACGTCCGCGTGCGGCGCATTGTTGCCGGGGGGCGTGTCAGTGGGAATGCGAACGATTGTTTGAAGAAAGGCGACTTCTTCGTCGAAATGGTCGTCAATCCAGGTGGAGAGTTGCGTGGCGTTTTGTGGTTTGACCATGGTTGTTAGGGCGAATAGTGGGGAAGGAATGGGAGTGATTTTACGTCTTTATGACGGTTTGGGCGCTGTTTGTGGGAAATGCAGCGATTCTTAGCAGTCTTCGTGAATGAAGCGATTTGCGCCGTATGCAGATTTTTTTACTGGTTTGTGGCAAACTACTTTTGAAACACTCACCGCCTTCACAGTCGATTCCGCTGGTTTGGAGCGACATTTTTTAGTTGTTGGTCATGCTTCGTGGGCAATGACGTGATTACTTCAACATTTCAATTTCCTTGTGCGTGGTGAAGTCGTCGCCAGTCAATGCGTTGCTACTTTGCATTAGAAACACGACGACCAAACACACGCGTTGCTACATCAAACGCTGATTATCTCGCATCCCAATCAAGCATAAACGCCCTCTTCTGTTTGGTTTCCATGTCGACTATAACGACTAACATTCAAGTCATCCGCTGCAATCGCTGGACGTCGGCCGGAGATAACATCGGCCAATAGTGCCGCCGATCCGCACGACATGGTCCATCCTAACGTCCCGTGACCAGTGTTGAGGAACAGGTTGCGAATGCGTGTTTTGCCGACAATCGGCGTGCCATCCGGCGTCATTGGGCGCAATCCGGCCCAGAAACTGGCTTGCGCTGTATCACCTGCGCCCGGAAATAAATCGTTGACGACCATTTCCAGCGTGGCGCGGCGTTTTGGATTTAATGATTTGTTGTAACCGACAATTTCGGCCATGCCGCCGACGCGGATGCGATTGTCAAAACGCGTGATCGCGATTTTGTAAGTTTCATCCAGAATCGTCGAGACCGGTGCAGCATCGGCGTCGGTGATCGGAACGGTAATCGAATAACCCTTGAGCGGATAAACAGGAATATCGACGATAGAACGCAAAAAGTTGGTCGAATAAGTGCCCAACGCCACGACGTAACTGTCAGCTTGTAAATAGTCGTGACCGCATTGCACGCCCGCGATTGCACCATTGGAAAATGTCAGCGAATCGATTTGCAGGTTATAGCGAAATTGCACGCCAAGTTGTTCCGCCATTTTTGCCAGGCGCGTGGTGAATAACTGGCAATCGCCGGTTTCATCGTTTGGCAAGCGTAGGCCGCCATGCAGTTTGTGCTTGACGGCTGCCAATGCTGGCTCGACGCGGGCCATTTCTTCCACGGTCAGCAGTTCAAACGGCACCCCGCTTTCCTTCAACACTTGCGTATCTTTGGCGGCTTCTGCTAATTGTTGTTCGGTGCGGAACACTTGCATCGTGCCCAATTGACGACCTTCGTAGGCGATCCCGGTATCGGCGCGCAATTCCTTAAAGCAGTCACGGCTATATTCCGCCAATCGCACCATACGTTCTTTATTGACCGCGTAGCTGGCTGCGTTGCAATTGCGAAGCATTTGCCACATCCAGCGCAATTGAAACAATGATCCGTCCGGCGTAATTGATAGCGGCGCATGTTTTTGCAACATCCACTTTAACGCTTTGAGTGGAATACCGGGCGCGGCCCATGGCGATGCATAACCCGGCGAGATCTGACCGGCATTTGCGAAACTGGTTTCCTCGGCAGGTCCTGGCAAACGATCAACTACCGTCACCTCATGCCCAGCCTTCGCCAAATAATACGCAGTCGTCACACCGACCACGCCACTGCCCAGAATAAGCACCCGCATGTTATTTCTCCTAAATACGCAAAAAACACGCCTTCGTTTTGGGGCAACAAGGGGCGTGTCCAGATCAATTACATGAATCGGTATCGATTTATAGTAATTAACGCTATGCTATTTAAAATCTACCAGTTTTTGTTACTGTAAAAATGACAATATTTAGGAAGTAATCCTGAAAAAATATTCCTTTTCCCAGATTTTTTAGAAATTGTAAAAGAAGCTAATGGTTTTGTCTGGCTATGTAGCTAAACGCCTCAGGCAGAGTCGCAGGGTTATACGAATGTGTAAAGTTTACCCATCATGCTTTTTGAAAATTATTTGCCAACGAATTGACCGCCACAAATTCGTTGTTTAATTTGTGACTAACACTGCGCCTATAGAATAACTATGAGAACCCAAAAAGAATCCGTTCGCTCTCTTGATAAACTGGATCGACACATTCTCCGTCTCCTGCAACAAGACGGACGGATGTCGATGAAAGAGTTAGGTGAGCACGTCGGCCTTTCAATTACCCCCTGTATTGAGCGGGTTAAACGGATGGAGCGCGATGGTGTAATTGATGGATATTACGCACGCATTAATCCCGCGGCGGTAGGCGCAAAACTGCTCGTATTTGTAGAGATTACGCTTAACCACAAATCTGCGTCGACCTTTGAGCAATTTCGGCGCGAAGTGTTGCGCATTCCAGAGGTGCTGGAATGTCATCTGGTCTCAGGCGATTTCGATTATCTGATCAAAGCGCGTATCCGTGAGATGTCGCAATATCGGACCTTGCTGGGCGATATGCTGCTGAAATTACCGGGCGCGGTGCAGTCCAAAAGTTATGTCGTCATGGAGGAAATCAAAGAAACGCTGGCGCTTTCGCTGGAACCTTGATAAAGCCTATTAATGGCTCTGAATGACGTCGCTTCGCTATCTTCTCCGAATAATTTACCGGTCATCAATAAATCCAGCAGGCAAGACGTGCGTGCTTGCTGTTGTTTTTTTGTGGCATGCATTTTGGTCGATGTGATGTTTTACGACGGATGTGTTTCTCATTGCGACAGATTTTTCGGAGTTGGTTTTGGCAACTATTCATGCATTGCTCTTTATGCCATTCTTACCTTGTCCTTGATTAACCGGTGCGGACCGGATGCATCATTGATGGCTTTGCAAGTAGCCAAAAATCGGTGCGCGGCGGTAGTCAATATCCCGAAAAGTAGATCGTTACATTCTTTAGGAGCGTAATACATGAAGAAAATTATTCTGGCTGCTGGTTTGTTGAGTGGTGTTGCATGCATGGCGCAAGCGCAGACAAACGTCACCATTTATGGTGTCATTGATTTAGGGTTGAACTACACCAACAATGTCGGTGGTAAAAACGACGTGCAAATGGAAAGTGGCTATGCCCAGGGCAGTCGGTTGGGTTTCAAGGGTAACGAAGATTTAGGTGGCGGTTTGAGTGCGTTGTTTCAGTTAGAAAACGGGTTCGCAGCAGACACCGGCAAACTGGGACAAGGCGGTTTGATGTTTGGTCGTCAGGCATTGGTCGGTTTGTCGAGCAAGACTGCCGGTACCGTCACACTGGGACGTCAATACGACTCGGTAGTTGATTTTCTTGCACCGATGACTGCGAACGGTAATTGGGCTGGTTATCTGTTGTCTCATCCACTGGATAATGACAACACGGATAACTCATTCCGCATCAATAATTCGCTGAAGTACACCAGCCCGACTTTTGCTGGGGTCACGTTCGGTGGCTTGTATGGCTTCGGCGAAACCGCTGGTCAGACCGCTAAAAATCGTACCTACAGTTTAGGAGCGAGTTACGCCAACGGTCCATGGGCGGCGGGTATCGCGTATATGAATTTAAGTTCGCCGGGTTCGACCGGTGCGGGCGGTGGCGCGGTCACTGCAACCGACGCTAACTTTACCGGCCCCAACAGCAAGCAAAAAATATTCGGCGCGGGTGTCAATTACACCATCGGTGCGGCAACTCTGGGGTTCGTCTACACAGGAACGAATTTAAGCAATCCAAACGGTGGCAATGCGTACATCGCCTCATTTGCGCCAATGAATGGCAGCACGCTGAATTCGCTCAAATTTACCAACTACGAACTCAATTTTAAATACCAATTCACTCCTGCATTTTATGTCGGTGCGATGTACACCTACACACAAGCCAAATACAACACGAGTGCAGGTAACTCCAAGCCAAAATGGAACGAAGTCGGTTTGATGGCTGATTACAACTTCTCCAAGCGCACCGACGTTTATTTGCAAGGCGCGTATCAAAAAGTCGGTGGCGACCTGACTGGATCGTCACTTGATCAAGCCTACATTCCCGGCGCCGCCGGAAGTTCGGGCAATGACAAGCAAGCCGTTATTCGTGCTGCAATCCGTCACAAGTTCTGATAACTGGTTGGATGTTGATATAACCTGATCCGGCCAATTGCGGATCAAATTAAGGCGGGGCCGGAGACTTTATTCCGGCCCCGTTTTTGTTTGATGCGGCGCGATGGGTGTCACACTATCTAAGCGGGTCATCAAGATGGGATAAGCGGGAAATAACCGTATTGTTGCAGCAACAAGCACTTTACGGCAGAATGGGCGATTGATAGGAGATGGCATGCCTCCTGGGTTTATTCCTAACCGCTACAAGTGATGACCGCGTTGAAACCGCCTGCATACTCATCGGATGATTAAGTAAAGTCACTGATCCGTTGCCGATGGTTTGCAGTAAGAACTCACGCTGTAACTGATGATGCCTACAAGTTCCTGAATCGGGAAGTTGTAGGCGTGCGTGAGCGGTTAATGTGTTTACATCGTTTGCCAACAATGCAGCTTCCCGCGATTCAGGTTTGTCGCCCCCAAATCTGATCATAATGAAACCATCCAAAATCCCTGAGCAATGCCTGATGCTGCTCTATCTTGGCCGTTGGCTTGTACTGTCTTCTGTCGTCGGCGCGTTAGCCGGTGTCGCTTCTTCTGCTCTTTTAGTCTCGCTCGATTGGGCCACCGCCACGCGCGTGGGGCATCCCTGGTTGGTATGGCTGTTGCCGCTTGCCGGGCTGGCGGTCGGATTGCTTTATCATCACTTCGGCAAATCGGTCGAAGGTGGAAACAACCTGCTGATTGATGAAATTCACGATCCGCAGCGAATCGTACCAAGGCGCATGGGGCCGTTGATTTTGATTGGTACTGTGGTGACGCATTTATTTGGCGGATCAGCTGGTCGAGAAGGGACCGCGGTGCAAATGGGTGGCGTGCTGGCCGATATGGTGACGCGGGTGTGCAAACTGGACAAGGAAGATCGGCGGATTCTGCTGATGGCGGGTATCAGTGCCGGATTCGCGTCGGTTTTTGGTACGCCATTAGCCGGTGCTATCTTTGGATTAGAGGTGCTTGCGATTGGGCGCTTGCGTTATGACGCGATTCTGCCGTGTTTTTTTGCCGCTATTATTGCAGACCAATTGCCCGGCTTGTTGGGCGTGCATCACACGCATTATGCGATTCCGTTCGTGCCTCAAATTAGTTTGATTGTGCTCGGGGCGACGATTGTTGCTGGCATTGTGTTTGGGTTGGCGGGAATGTTTTTTGCCACGGCAACACATGGTTTGTCGCGCTTATTTAAGCGTTGGATCGGTTATGCGCCGATGCGGCCTTTTGTTGGTGGCGCGATCGTGGCGCTTGCGGCGATGCTGTTGGCGACTGATAAGTATTTGGGTTTGGGTATTCCGACCATCGTCGCATCGTTTTCGCAACCGTTGCCAGCATTCGATTTTTTCGGGAAATTCATCTTCACGATAGTGACATTGGCATCCGGCTTTAAGGGTGGCGAGGTGACGCCGCTGTTTTTTATCGGGGCGACGTTGGGTAATGCGCTCAGTTATGTGCTGGCTTTGCCGTTGCCAGTTTTGGCCGGACTGGGTTTTGTGGCAGTGTTTGCGGGTGCCGCCAATACTCCCATTGCCTCGACGATCATGGCTATCGAGTTGTTTGGGCCAGAGATTGGCGTCTTGGCTGCGATCGCATGCATTGTGAGTTATTTATTCTCGGGCCACGCAGGTATTTATCGTGCGCAGCTGATCGGTGACGGAAAATTTTTACGGCTGCCGGATGGATCGCCGCGCTCAGGAATTTCTGGGTTTCGCAGGAGTGCAGCGAAAAGGTCATCAGACAAAAAAGAGGTGGTCGCTGAAGAAAGGGATGACTAGAAGGGGCGCCGGGATTGTGTAGCATTGTTATGCTCTTAATCCCGGCATTGCATGCCGTTGTATCTTCACGATAAAAGTCATCGGGAGATAAGGGCTCTTGGATGATTTGATTAAATTGATGCTTTTTTGGCGATCATAGAGACTAGTTACGAGAACTTACGCACCGCATCCAACGCTAGTCCCGCGCCAATGCTGCCGAACAAATCCCCTTCGACCGCCTTTGCAGTCGGCACCACAGCGGCAATCTGCTGCCGTAACAAGCCCACGCCGCTTGATCCACCGGTAAAAAACACCGTATCGATGGCATTTGCTTTGACACCGGCATCACGCAGCAGTTTGGTCACGGTTTCTTCTACCGATGACACAAGGTGCGAGATGCTGGTATTAAAGGCACCGCGACTGAGAAGGATTGGCTCGTTAGCGGATAATTTTTCCAACGTCAGTTCTACCGTTTCGGCATCCGACAACGCTATTTTGCCTTCTTCTACCTTCATCGCCAGCCAATGGCCAGCGCGCTGTTCGACCAAATCTAACAGTCGATCAAACTTGTCGCGTTCACGGACCTCGCGCGCGACATCTTTCAGTTGCTCCGCCATTCTGCGCGTGTAGATCAGATTGATGGTGTGCCAGGTTGCCAAATTGAAATAGTAACTCGACGGTACTTCACTGTTGTTCATTAGTCGGCTACCCAAACCCAACATCGGCATCACGCTCGACAAACTCAGGTATTTGTCAAAGTCGGTGCCACCGATATGCACACCGCCGGTGGCGAGTATATCGTCGCGCCGGTCCTGCTTTTTGGCACGTGTTGGCGATAGTCGCACCAGCGAGAAGTCGGAGGTTCCACCGCCAATGTCGGCAATTAATACCAGTTCTTCACGGTCAATTGTCGATTCATAGTCAAACGCTGCGGCGATTGGCTCGTATTGGAATGCGATATGTTTAAAGCCGGCGGCGCGGGCGACTTCTTCCAGCGTGGCTTGTGCGCGCTGATCGGCAGCGCGATTATCGTCGACGAAAAATACAGGCCGACCTAATACGACGCTATCGAATTCCTGCCCCGCAGACCGCTCCGAGCGGATTTTGAGTTCGTTGATGAACTGTTCCAGCAGGGTGCGAAAAGGCAACGCCCGTCCGCCCACTTCAGTCTGGCCATCAATCAGTGCCGATCCCAGCAAGCTTTTTAGCGACCGCATCAGGCGACCTTCATAGCCCGTCAGATAACCGGCCAAGGCAGCGCGTCCATAACTGAATAATTCATCTTCGGCGTTGTAGAAGACAACGGAAGGTATGGTGACCTTGTCATCTTCCAGTTGGAGCAAAGGTGATTTTCCGGGCCACGCTTGGTCGGGCCGACTCCAGCCTACGGTGGAATTGGACGTGCCGAAATCTACACCGCAAGCATTCGACATGGTCTTCCTAAAATATAAAAACGGGCGTAATCATAGCGCAAAGCACGGTTTGACGTGCGAGGCAGCGCACCTTTTTTAATCAGTTGGTGCGATCAATGCCGGAGTGTTGTTTTTTAAGTGCTAAGCGATGGTAGAAGATGGCGGTGTTGAGCCAGCGCTTGGGTAGCCCTGCATGCGGCCTAAATTCCCCCCTTGGCAACATCTTCAAAAATGCTGCGGATGCTGGCTAATGGCATCCCTCGGCGTCATAGGAAGATTTCGACGTGCGCCGAATGACGGTGACATACGTTTCTTTAAAGAACTATTAGCCAATTTGCGCCATACTTTGCCTTTATGCCTTAGTATGCAAGGTTCAGATCGTCACCTATTTATCTATGAAAACCCCAAAAAGAATTGAACCGTTAGTAGAAGAGGGCCTGGTAGACGAGGTAATTCGCCAACTAATGAGTGGCAAAGAAGCAACCGTATACGTCGTCCGCTGCGGCGAAGAAATCCGTTGTGCCAAGGTTTATAAAGACGCGAATCAGCGCAGCTTCCGCCAGAATGCATCCTATCAGGAAGGCCGCAAGGTCAAGAATAGCCGTCAGGCGCGCGCGATGGAAAAAGGTAGTCGTTATGGCCGTAAGATGCAGGAAGAAGTATGGCAAAACGCCGAAGTTGATGCTTTATACCGTTTAGCCGCCGCCGGTGTGCGGGTGCCACAGCCTTTTATTTGCTTTGAAGGCGTTCTGTTGATGGAATTGGTCACGGACGCAGCTGGTAACGCCGCAGCACGTCTGAACGATATCGAAATGAGCGAGGAACAGGCGCTGCAATTCCACGCGATGTTGCTGCGTGAGGTTGTGCTGATGCTTTGCGCCGGTGTGATCCATGGCGATTTGTCGGAGTACAACATTCTCGTGGATGCGCACGGTCCCGTAATTATCGATTTGCCGCAGGCAGTTGATGCCGCGGGGAATACTGGTGCGGCTGAGATGTTGGAGCGTGATGTTGATAACTTAGCGACCTATTTTGGTCGCTTCGCCCCACAACTCCAGAGCACGCAGTACGGCAAGGAAATCTGGGCACTGTACGTCGCTGGTCTGTTAACTCCCGATGTCAAACTCACCGGCAAAATCGCGGTGAATAATAAGGTCGTCGATGTAGGCGCCGTGGTGCGTGAAATTGCGCTGGCTCGTGAGGAAGAAGAAGAGCGCCGTCGCGCTCAGTATGAAGCGGAGCACTAAGACGACAACGCGAACCAACACTAATACCGATGTTGGCGTTGGTTACGGCCTGATTTCCCTATTGTTTATTTCTGCAACCTATCAATTTGTGCTTAAAAGTAACTTTTTTAACGTTGTCATTAAGTAATCGAGTTGCTGATAAAATCGGTGAATCCTGTGCCACCGTCGATGCCTTCGCCAATGCTAACTTCCATCTCCGATCAAACGTCTTTGCCGACTGCCATTAACAATCAGATTGCTTCGATCAGTTCAATTGGTCAGATCGTCGACGATTTGGTCGCCCGTGGCTGGTCACAGCAATGTGATTTTTTGCCTCCGAGTGTGGTTTTGGCGCTTGCGGCCGAATGCCGTACACGCGCCGATAACGGTAAGCTAACGGCTGCCGGTGTCGGGCGTGGCGCAGGTCAGGCTATACGCGATGGCGTGCGTGGTGATCATATTCAATGGCTGGAAGCTGGTCAATCGGTGGATTGTGATCATTACTTGCGCGTCATGGACACGCTCCGGCAAGAGTTGAATCTGGCACTGTATCTTGGGTTGGACGCGTATGAAACTCACTTTGCCTTATATCCACCGGGGGCGTTTTATCAGAAGCATGTAGACCGTTTTCGCGATGACGACCGCCGCACTGTTTCGGTCGTGCTGTATCTCAATCAAGACTGGTTGCCGGAACATGGCGGGGCTTTACGTCTTTATCCGGAGGGTGAGCCGCCGCAAGACATTTTGCCGCTGGCTGGCAGTCTGGCATTGTTTATGTCTGGTGACATGGCGCATGAAGTTTTGCCGGCAACCCGTGAACGTTTATCACTGACGGGATGGTTTAAGCGTCGCTAGTCGAAAACTGGCGAGCATGTAGTCCTGACTTTTTTTATCATCCATTGCTTCATTAGGATAGGAGCATCTCAGCATGCGGATTTTGATAACCGGAGGAACCGGTCTGATTGGAAGGCGTTTATGCCAGGCATTGCTTCAGGCCGATCACGACATTACCGTCCTAAGCCGTCAACCTGACACGGTAAAGGACAAATGTGGCGCAGCGGTTCGCGCCTTTGGATCGCTCGATGAATGGAAAAGTGAAGAAACTTTTGACGCAATCATCAACTTGGCAGGCGAGCCGATTGTCGATGCGCGCTGGACCGAGGAGCGCAAAGAATTGCTTTGGCGCAGTCGTATCCGACTGACTGAAGATTTGGTCAAGCGGATAGACGCCAGCCATCAAAAACCATCTGTTATGTTGAGTGGATCGGCGGTCGGTTTCTATGGCGACGGTGGTGACAATACGTTCGATGAGTCCAGCCCGACGTCTACCGACTTTGGTGCGACGTTATGCGCATCATGGGAGGAAACTGCGCAAAAAGCCACTGCCATGGGCGTGCGGGTTTGTCTGTTACGAACCGGTTTGGTGCTGGATCGCTCGGGCGGTATTCTGGGGAAAATGTTGCTGCCGTTCAAGTTGGGTTTGGGTGCGCGTTTGGGTGATGGACATCAATGGATGAGTTGGGTCCATATTGACGATTATGTGGCGATGGTGCTCGTATTGTTGCATCACACGCATGCATCCGGCCCATTTAACATGACGGCACCGGAACCAGTCACCAACCGCGTTTTTACCGAAAAACTCGCCAGAGCATTGCACCGCCCCGCCATTTTTGTCGCACCCGCATTCGTCATGCGGCTGGCGCTGGCAGAGCGGGCCTATTTGTTATTAGGCGGACAAAAAGTGATACCGACGCAGATAACAGGATTAGGCTATCGCTTTTTACATGCAAAGCTAGAAGACGCTTTGCAAGACCTGCTGGGTTAACAAAACTTAGCGGACTTACGCAAACCGTCTCCGCTGCGTTGTGATCTGTAGCCGTATTGGCATGCTGTTTTCGTGGGCAGGTCAATAAGCTGGTTGTTGTGGCTGACATGAAATTTCTTTAATGCCAGCCACTAAAATTGCTAGTCGCGGGAAGAAAAGCATCCCGTAGCGGCCAATTCTTCAAGTAATGCAACTGTCGTGCAGCCCGACACAACATAAGGATTGAGTGTTGGCGTTGCTGAATATTTTAGCAATAACGATAGATTGATGCGATCCAGGCGGATTTTGCTCATGGTCCAGCCTGAATACTGACGCGCTTCAATTTCTGAATAGTCGAGCAAGATTAGTTTGGTATGGCGCGGGTCTTGTTGCAAGCGTGCGTATAAGTTATTGATTTGCTCGCGACCGCCTTCCAGCGCCTGTACAAATATATTGTCACCATAGCAAAGCACGCCTGTCACACCATTGGCAGGATTGTTCTTACGGGACACCTCAAGAATTTTTTCAATCATCTCGTGATTGACCAATTCGCTGGCCGTACTGGCGTAAATCAAACGGACTAGCATGTCATCCTCGCTTGGTTATCAGGGCTAAAAATTCGCGCCGTAAATTAGCGTCGCTCAAGAACGAGCCACGCATAACGCTATTGATCATCTTTGCATCGGTATCTTTGACGCCGCGCCAACTCATACAGAAATGATCGGCTTCCATCACGATGGCGAGTCCGTCCGGTTTCAGTTTTTCCATCAACAGTTGCGCAACTTGCGATACAGCTTCTTCCTGAATTTGCGGTCGGCCCATGACCCATTCGATTAACCGCGCATATTTGGACAGGCCAATCAGGTTGGAATGCTCATTGGGCATCACGCCGATCCAGACTTTCCCCATAATCGGACAAAAATGATGCGAACATGCGCTGCGCACGGTAATCGGGCCAACGATCATGAGCTCATTGAGTTGTTCAACGTTGGGAAACTCAGTCACTGGCGGCGGCGCTTGATAGCGCCCCTTGAACACTTCTTGAATGTACATTTTGGCAACGCGACGCGCGGTATCTTGCGTATTGTGGTCACTTTCGATGTCAATCACCAAGCTTTGCAGAACCCCGGAAAGCTTGCTCTGCACTTCGGCTTGTAATGCCTCTAGTTCGCCATCCTTGATGAACGAGGCAATATTATCGTTAGCATGAAAGCGGACGCCGGCTTTCTCGATACGCGCACGGATACGCGCTGAAATCGGCTCGCCGCTTGTTTCTGAAGAGTGGTCAGTTGGCATTATTTTTTGGACGTTATTCTTAGCGTAGTAGTAAGCAGGCACTTAGTCTACCTCAAATCCAAGGATCAGATTTGACGGCCATTGGGTGACTCTTCGCATCATCAGTATCGCTGTTGAATAATGTGGGAGATTGGTGCCGTCGATTTCTAGTTGACGAGGAAAGTGCTGATAATAAAGGTTTGCGCTGGAATCTTAAAAAAAGAGTGTTGGGAGTTTCTGGCCGCTAAATCGATTTGTCGCCCGGCGGTCGACAGAAAGTAGCGAAAACCGACTAGATATCTTCGAGGAGCGTTCTATCGGTTTCAACCTTAGGGCGAAATTTAAAATACTCAGCAAACACGAATGTAATGAGTGCGCTTAAAACGCCAGACAAAGTGTTCGACGAAAGATAGTCGCGAAAACGGTTAAGCGCTGGCGCGGAATGTGATGTTCCAAGGGCCGTAGTGGCAGGATGGCTCGCCTATATTGTGACGCAGATACTCCTTCCGCGTCGCCGCGTGGGCGACCCGGACGGTATGTTATTTCAAGCCAAGACGGATCTTGGTTGCCGCGATCAAGTCGGTATCGTAAGGATTGAGGTTTTCGATAAACATTAATTCTGTCTCGGCTGGCTCTTCCAGGCACATCGTTAACATGTTTGGTGCATCGTCAAACGTACCCAAAAATTCGTCACCCCACCGGTTCAAACGGTGCAAGCGTAAAACATCGCTGCCTAACGCTGCTAGTGGCGCTGCTACACCTGCTGCTAACGCTTCTTGTTTCCAGTCATCCCAGAAAAAATTTGTTGCCGGTTGTTCGTTCATTATGTCGCTCCAAATAAGGTGTAATGGCGCGGACCATACTATTGATGGCGCTTTTTATCAATAGCCAATGTTATCGCAATCATGGTGTTCGTTGTAGTTGGGGGCGCAGACTAGCTTTTTTCGACGACAAAGGTTGATGGAATTGAAAATAATTACTGCTAAAAAGATAATAAATGGCATCGTCGTTGCAAAATCGAGCCTATTGAAACTGTCTTGCCCGCACCAATATAATAATCAATAAGGGCAAACTCAACGCCTGTATACCTTAGACAAAATTTGGACTAAAAATTAGCTTAACAGTTGGATCTAGGCAGCCATCAGCCATCAGTTAGCGACCAGCGCCGGGGTTTCACGACGCTTAATCATAGGAATGTGTATGCGATCACGTGTGACCGTTGCGATTGTTTTTTGCCTACTTGCGGCGCTGCATATTCTCATCGGCTGGCAGATATTGCCAGCGTTGCCCGTATCAACGCCGATGAAATGGCTCGGTGGCGGCTGGCTCCTGTCATCATTTTTGCTGATTCCTGCCGGGTTATTGGCGTCGTTTATTAAACGACAACCATTATCGGACCGGCTGGCCTGGATCGGCATGTTGGCAATGGGCATGTTTTCGTCGCTACTGATGCTGACGTTGTTGCGCACAGTCATCCTGATAGTGTCGGGATGGTTTGATGTTCCCGCTATCCATTTATCCGTAATCACTGCTTGCGCTGTGCCAGTACTGGCTATTGTTAGTACCTTGCTGGGCTTTTTTAATGCGAGAAGGTTAGCCAAAGTGGTACGAGTAGATATACCGATTAGCCAACTTCCACGTGGTTTGCATGGATTTACGATTGCCCAGATTAGCGATATTCACGTGGGCCCGACGATCAAGCGCGGTTATCTGAACGCGATTGTCACACGCGTCAATACTTTGGGCGCAGATGTGATTGCGGTAACCGGTGATCTGGTGGATGGCAGCGTCAGTCGACTGGCATCGCATACAGCGCCATTAGCGGATCTAAAAGCGCAGCATGGCGTTTATTTTGTGACAGGAAATCACGAATATTACTCAAACGCGAATGCGTGGATCGCAGAAGTACGGCGGCTTGGATTAACAGTGTTGATGAATGAGCATGTGGTGCTTGATCATCAGGGCGAATCGATTCTTTTGGCCGGTGTGACCGATTTTGGCGCGCATCATTTTGACGAATCGCATCGCAGCGATCCGCATCTGGCCATGCGCGGCGTTAAGGGTAATGTGGGTATGAGGCTACTTCTCGCGCATCAGCCACGCTCGGCAGAAGCCGCCGCTGATGCCGGTTTTGATTTGCAGTTGTCCGGCCATACGCATGGCGGACAGTTTTTTCCCTGGAATTTGTTTGTACCTTTGCAGCAGCCGTTCACCGCCGGCTTGAACAAGTTGCGCAATCTCTGGGTATATACCAGTCGCGGAACCGGCTATTGGGGCCCACCGAAACGGATCTGGGCACCCTCCGAAATTACGCTTTTGCGATTGGTATCGACTAAATAAGCTTTATTCACTACTTGTCGTGAATAGATAAACGGGTAAATAGGGTGAAGAAAAATTCTATTTGGCTTGGTGGCATTTCGCATGCTCCAGCAATGCAATGACTGCTTTCACTACAGCAAACATGATGGCGCGATCTTTGGTTGGATGGTCGGAAAGTGGGACGTTGATGGCACCGCTGATGACCGCATCACCATGCTCGTGCGCCGGATCTTTGCCGTATTGGATGGGAATACAATAGGCGGCAATCAATGGTCCGCAGGCTTTCCAGTCACGCGTCCATTGTGGTAGCGCGTCGGTATTGACCAACAAAGTACCGGCCCGTTCGTAGCATTCCTCGATGTTCTCGAAACCCAGCAATTGCGCCAAACGTCGCTCTTTGGCAACGCAACTCCGAAAATACTCCTCGTCGCTCATCCGCATGGCACATTCCTCTCAGTGGAGTTGGCAGTAATGATTAGTTATTTCTTAACGGGCTTTAGACGATTTTACGATTTTTTTAACATTGGATTTTTTAACGATTTTTTTAATTGCGATCACCACATTTTTCGCTTCCCAAAGCTGCAAGCGGGCGCGATAGCGTTCCATCTCCTCTTCATAGAGATCAAATATACACGGGTTGCAGCCGCTCGCGCAGCAATCATCCAAATCTGGCTGGACGGGTGGCATTGGTGCTGGATTATCAATAATCGGTTTGGTGGGCATGGCGACTGAGGTTTAATGCATTCGGTAATAGGGTTTAAGGATACCGTATTACCGAACCGATACTACTTATTGAGAGTCTTGTGAAAGCCTCTTGCGTTAGCCGCTTGAGTTAGCCTCTTATGACGTTGCGGGTGCGATTTCGCCAAAGCGCCCGCTGTTGAAATCCTGCATCGCCGTGACAATTTCTTCGCGCGTATTCATGACGAATGGGCCGTGAGCGAATACGGGTTCATCCAGCGGTGCGCCGCTCAGTAATAGCAATGTTGCATCACTGTTTGCCTCCAACAGCACTGAATCACCGTCACGATCAAGCAATACCACTTGTGCCTCACGCGCGACTTCAGCGCCGTTGACCAGTATCGTCCCGTGCAATACGACGACCGCCGCGACGTGACCAGTCGGGATCGGCAATGTGGTGGTGCTGCCCTGATGCAGACGCACATCCCACACGTTAATCGGTGTGAAGGTATGCGCCGGGCCTTGTGCACCCTCGAATTGTCCGGCAATGACGCGCATCGTGCCCGCATTGTCTGCCAAACTAACGACAGGAATATCTTTATTGACGATCCCTTGATAGCCTGGCGGTGCCATTTTGTCCTTGGCGGGCAGGTTGATCCAGAGTTGCACCATCTCGAACGCGCCACCCTTTTTGCTGAATTCAGGCGCGTGGAATTCCTCATGCAGAATCCCCGAAGCCGCCGTCATCCATTGCACGTCGCCGGGACCGATAACGCCGCCGTTGCCGGTGGAGTCGCGATGTGCAACTTCGCCCTCATAGACAATTGTCACCGTCTCGAATCCACGATGCGGATGCTGGCCGACACCGCGCTGGTGTTCAGTTGGTGCAAACTCTGCAGGACCAGCGTAGTCGAGAAGCAGGAACGGATTTAAGTGGCCATCGAGCGTGTCGAACGAAAATAGTGACCGGACAGGGAAGCCGTCACCAACCCAATGCTGCCGTGGAGCGCTCAAGACACCGAGAATTGTTTTCATTGCATTTTCCTTTCGTTACACCGTCAAGTTCTTCTATTTGATGATGATACAAGGACTCAACAGAAGTGGGTAGATGGGATAATTTATACTCACTGTTCCATATAGAGAACGATTAAAACACATCGTCCAACAGCTCTTTGTAGTTGCCATGTTGATCATTTCGTTAATACTGACTCACACCCCGCAGCGAAGATTGGGACTTGTGCATTGACCTGTATCATTCACTATGCCGGAAAAGATTGAGGGGTCTTGCGCATTTGTCAGCGCAAGGGTGTGAATCTTGGCTTATGCTGCTTGAGTGGCATATTCAACATTACTGAATGCATCGCAGGCGATGTTAATAAAAGGAGCCATGATGGCAAAAAAGAACGAACTGGATCCAGAGACGCTGGCGTTGATTAACTGGTGTATTGAAGTAGAAGGATTTTTAGTGGCGGGCGGTGCAACGATCGCGCAGGCGCAGGACCACATCGAAGAGGACGTCGAGTGGTTTACCGACCAATTTTATGATGGGCTAACTCCGGAAGAAGCTGCCAAGGCAGCGTTGAGCGATTAAATTCGAACGGGTGTAACGGCGGCACATCGTCGCTGCACCCAATCGCGCACACATAGCTGAATAACCAAGTAACCGTGAATTGAACCGCGTCGCAATGACGGGGAATAGCTGGAGATTCAAATGGATGAACGATTTACAAGTGCACCATCGGCAGATGCCAACCTGGATGACGCCACGCTGAATTTTGCCCACGAAATGTTTGAACTCGCCCGCAACGGCGATAGTGCCAAACTCAGCCCGTTATTGACGCAAGGCTTGCCGCCCAATTTACGTAATCACAAGGGCGATAGCTTATTGATGCTGGCCAGCTATCACGGTCATATCGAAGCTGTCCGCCTGCTGCTTGCGCACAAAGCTGACCCGGAACTGCGAAATAATAACGGTCAGACGCCGATCGCCGGCGCGGCATTCAAAGGCGACCTGCCAATGATCCAACTTTTATTGGCGCACGGCGCCGATGTTGAAGGCGCTTCGCCGGATGGCAAGACGGCGTTGATGATGGCAGCCATGTTTAACCGCACAGAGATCGTCGACTTTCTGCTGGCGAACGGTGCTAAACGTAATGCAGTGGATGCCAACGGCGTTACGCCTTTGGCTGCGGCAAAAATGATGGGCGCGCCGGATACTTCGGCCCAACTCGAAAAATCTTCGGATATGTAATTGCGCGATTTTTACGTTAGCTTGGGTGGCTAATTTGATTTAGTTGCATTCCATCGCCTTAACCAACCGCATGAAGACACAACGCCGAAGGGACGATTTTGCGTAAGTCTTAATAAAATCGTGCGGTGCGTTACACTCTGCGCTGCCAAAATGTTTAAGGGAGTTCACCGTGCCGCATAAGACAAATCATGAAATCGATTCAGAAGAGCGCTTTGTCGCCATCGAGATTAAGATCGCGCATCAGGAGGATCTGCTGGATGAGTTAAACAAGCTGGTCTATCGCCAGCAGCAAAAGATTGATCAGCTGGAAACCCTCTGCGCAGCGTTAGCCCGCTTGATTAAAGATGCGCGGGAAAGCAGTGAACAAGGTCAGACACCGCATGAACGGCCGCCGCACTATTGATGCTGGCGACGATGCAATGATCACGCCTGCCGCTGGCAAAATGTGAGAGTGTGCCGTGACGTTAATATTTAGGCACTTTGAATGGGTGATCCAGCACGATGCGGGTTGATGCAATCATGTTACTCAGGCCGAGTATCAGCTGCGTCAATGTGTCGCTCGGTAATGCCCATATTTGCGATCCAGGCGATTGCACGCTGGTCGCCGCAGTGATCACCGGCGAGACCCATTCGGCATCGGGTGTGACGTCTAGTACAACGTCACCATCCTGCGTGGTGTGCAAAAATATCTCACCGCCCAGTTCCAGAAAAAAGCAGATGCCATAACCGGTCGCATTAGACTTTTTTATCGCGTATTGCAGATCGCGATTGTAGCTGTCGATCCATGCTTCAATGTCATAGGTCGTATTCAACACGATCCAGGGCCGTTTAGCATGGAGATCAATTGGGTCAACATTTGGAATATCTGTGTCTTGCATGATTGCACCTTACCGTTAATCAAAATCCCAATCCCAATACTTAAGTAATTGACCTAGATTGAAGAGCGTTACTTTAATGGATAAATCGACGTCAGGGCAAAAAAATCAGGGATGATCTCTCAAAAGTGGCGTCATTCCAGAATCGCTCGATCGAGATGGACCAAGTATCAGAATGAACAGCAAAATATACTGCGCAAAAAGGTGTATTGTAGTGACACCTTGTTAACGAAAAGGTGGTCATTGTGAAAATCACGTTTATCAGATGTATTGCCACCGTCATGATAGTGGGTTCCACTTATTTGTCGTATGACAACTATCAACAAAATAACCTTAATGATATGTGGTACCAGATGCCTTCCGTCGGTCCGAATTAACTGACGCTAATGAATGTTTTAGATGATAAATGCGCCACCGAGTCGGCCTTTGAATAAGTCCGCGCCACTACCGTTGAGTCAATCATTCCAGGTAAAGGTAGAGCCAAAAGGCTTTGCGTTTGAGTCGACCAGAGATGTGGCGTTGCTAGCAGCGGCCAGAAACAATGGGATTATCCTGCCAAGCTCATGCAGAAACGGGACGTGCCGCACTTGCCTTTGCCGTATGTTGAGCGGGCGAGTTCGATATGATATTGAATGGCCGGGCTTGAGCGCTGACGAAAAATTCGACGGCTATATTCTTCCTTGTGTGGCCCATGCAGAATCGAATCTGGTGATTGAGGCTCCGTTAGCAATGAGGGTGAAAACGGGTTGAAAATAGTTGAAATCAGGTTTAAACGATTCAAAGGCTGCAAAGTGCACCGCTGAAAACGGGTTCAACGCCATAAATTGACGTGATCCCGAGTGAAACTGGTTGTTGAGTTCACATTGGGCTTAGCAACTCGTCCGACAATTTTATGCCGCTTTTTTCTTGCCCACGTTCGCTGTTTTTAGCTTTATATTGCAATTTTCTTTTAAAAATTTGATCGCGCTGAGGTACTTGATGTCGTCTTGATCAAGTAAGTAAGATGTTGCTTCCGGCAAAAACTCATCTTCCCAAAGCGACAACAGGTTTTCTTTCATCTCAAATGGTGCAGCCGTGGTGATAAATTCCGCTACGGCGTCGGTATTGAATCCATGTTGGCGCACCTGCCGCGTAATCGCTTTTGCTTCCGCTTCTGAAATCGTTGTTTTTGGTTTGATGTCAGCGGCGATACATAAAAAGGCGGTGAGGCGTGAGAACGGATCCTCTTTGCCACCGGTGACCCGTCGCCATTCCTCTGACATTAATGTGTCAAATTCCTCGACATCATCCATGCCACTTTCGCGCACGAAGTAGCGTAATTCGATTGTATTGCGCAATTCGTCGAGGGCAATGGTGTTGTTGGCGATCAGCGGGGCATCGTGCTTTTCAATTTCCTTGCGAATTTTATCGCTGATTTTTAGATATTCTTCCGGCACATCGTCGAGCAATTTTTTTGCTATTTTTAGTTTGCCAACTGCGGTTGCCTGTGCACGGATCGTACTCAGCAAAGTGGCAAAAGCATGCCGGTTAGGGAAGCTGTCGGCTCCCGCAGCGCGTACCAATATGGCGCTGCGGATAACCGTTTCTGCGCTGGTAAATTCGAGTGCGGAGCGTGGTAGCGCCATACTTTTGGCAAACCAGGTTGCCGCTGCTAATGTGTTGGCATCTTCTTCGCGAGTTTGGCGTTCCTTGCGGTAGGCGCTTAAGGTATAAGGTTTGATGAGCGTCCGCTCGTCCTGGAAGCTTTTTAAATCCTGGCTTTTTACATCGCCGAACACCGCGCAATCGGGTAATGCATGCAAGGCCTTTAACATGTCGTTACCGCCGCGGGAGTGCGATAAAAAGGTATTGTCGCGTAGCGAGATCGCCGCTTTTTCGAGGTCGCTGGCATAAGCATCTTCAAGGAACAGGCTGATCAGATTAATCATCCGCTTGCGGGCGTTATCAAGGTCGGTATAGAGATGGCTGGAACCGAAAAAATCTGCGATCTGCACTGATCCTTTCGCGCCATCACCAATGATTGCCTGACGTTTGGCATGGTCAATGATGTCGTTTAGTACGCCGTAACTGAGCGCTTTTTCAAAAAAAGGGCGCTTATCGACGGTGGCAATATTACGATTGTTATCGGTCATGGCGAGACATTTAAGAGGTAAGGAACGGGTGTGCTGGCAATATGAAGCGCCAGATTTTGGAACCCAAAAGCGCGGTACGGAAAACGCAACTGACCGGCGAACAGGCTGACACGAAAAAGCAAGTCACCGTTATCCCTGAGAGTGATAGCTAGCTAAGCTAGTCAGGGATAAAGTCTCAAGGTGACCGCAGATTCGATGATGGTGAACGGTACTGCGCGCATCCACGCGTCAGCTGTCTTGCTTTAAGCATCCGTTCAGCCAAGACCTTATTTCAATTCTGCGTCAGTCCGTTACAGCGCCGACTCTTCGGATGGATCAATGGCGATGGACGGTTTGGCTGGGGATTTAACCGGTGCTGGCGCGTCTTCCTCGTATTCCTGGGCGGCCTCAAGTTGTTCAAGGCGTTCTAGTTCAGCTTCGCGCCGTTTGCGCTCGATACTGCGTTTTTTTAACGTTGGCCAGACTTGCTCAAAAATGTCTTCGTGCTCATGCTTGAGCAACCAGGTGAGTTCTTTCCAGTCGCGGTCCGCCACTTCAGATTTTTCGACGGCGTCGCGATCTTCGGTGAAATTCACGTTAAATGTGTCAAACGCCGCAAAATGGGTGACTTCATCGTCGCGGTCCGACAGATAGTCGATAAAAGCTTCGTAACCGCCCTCGCGCTCGGCGATCGCTTCGATGAAATCACTGGTTTTTGTGTCGTCGCGAAAAAGTACCGAGTTCATCATGCCGCGCAGACGCACATGCGTATGATCGGCGTACAGCTTCTCGATCACAACCGCGCGCGCAAACTGTTCCGGCGTTACCAGCAAATTAACTACTGATTCTTTGGAAGTGTCGTACTCGCGGATCACGGCGAGCAAATCTTTCGGTGGCATTTCTTCCAGCACGGCGACCAGGGCGTAATCGCCTTCCGTTTCTGCCAGATTAACCAGTGCAAATTCTGCACCGGCAATATCGCCTTCACGGATTAGATTGGCTGCTTTAACTATGAGCGCGTTTGTCATGGTTTACTTTGTAAAAGGATACAAAAAATAGGGATAAAGGCAAACAAGTGTCATTGTCGGGTAACTGACGCTAATCACATAAGAATACGAACGCTCAAAGTGCCCGATTTGTATGTCGTGTAAGCGGGTGATCAATGGCGGGTGATCAGCGAGTAAATGTTAAGAAGGTCCGGTGCGATGACCTCTGCCACCTTGATAAATCACGTTTATAAGTCGTCCTTAATACGGCATCCTTAATACGTCAACGTTGCTACAACAGCATCGATAAATGTATTACTCAGGCAACCCATCATCGTGACTTACATCCTGGCTTACTGCTTGGAGATGGTCATTGACCGGCATCACAGCGCCGCGGAATTAAATGCAGCGCTTTGATGCGGTGTCATTTTAGTGACGGTCAAAACCTTGCTCGGCGAGCCAGTCGGCGCCTTCGGTTTCAAGATCCTGATCGCGATCTTCATCACGTTCGACTTCATCCACGCTGTCGTCTGACTCATCAATACTGGATTGATTGGCATAATCACCGTGATAATTGCCGTTGCTTTTTTCGTAGAGGTATTCAAGGCAAACGGTGGTAATCAGAAAGCTCTCGCCACCGCTTTCTTTCAGCGCAATCGCCACTAACTCATCCGCCCATGGCGCAAACTCTACCGTGGCAGCAATCTCATCCCAGGACGGAAATTCGTCCAGCTCATTAGTCGACAGCAGAACCATCGCATGCGGATTCGGAAAACTGACGCCACCGTGAAAGGCGACCGATACCATTTCCGGCGCGGTGTCGATCATTGGCATCATCAGGGCAAATTGGGCGCGCTTGGCTTTAAGTCGGGACTTGAGGATATCGTTACCCTCAGAGTCGCTACGCAAGTCTTCCAATTCAGCCTGATAGGCTTTGGTCAAGTCTTCAAAATAGGAGGAGAGCATCATTGCAAAACCTTGTTTATGTAGGTGGTCCAGATTTGTTGCGCCGTTTCGAGCGGACTTTCTAACAGACTACGTCGTCGATTTTCATCGTATTCACTGCGCTTGGTTTCATCCGACAACAGATCGTAGGCTTCTTGTACTTGTCTAAATTGCGCTGGTGCGTCCGGTGACGTGTTTCTATCCGGATGGAATTCTGAGGCTTTTTTGCGGTAAGCATTTTTTATCGCGCTAATCGACGCATTACTTTCGGTGCCGAGAACGGCGTAATAGTCTTTCATACATCCTTAGACCCGTATTGGAGCGGTTAGTTTTGAATCCGCACACTAGCCTGCCAGTGTCGTTGGTGTTTTGATGAGTGTTGCTGCTGCCTGCGGATGGATAAGTTGCATAAATTGCATTTATTTTTCCTTGGAGCGTCTAGCAGTATAAATCAATCTTATACATCGTGTCGATGATCAAGACGACAACTCTAGCGCTTATATGGTGATGGATAGCCCGATGACAAGTTGATTGTTCTGGCTGGACCACTCACCATCGCGCAAATCGCCATTCAAAGGTTATTTAAGAGTCGTCTTGAGCCGGATTACCCTTATCAAGCTAAATAATTTGTTATTAAATTGTTATTAATTTGGCTTGCGGAAGTCGGCTTCCACCCAAGCGGCGGCACTATTTTTATTCAACGTGAAATTTGATCTGACCTGGACTTGTGCCAGTTGCGTACCATCCTCATTATGCGCTGTCAGCACCGCATACGGAAAGTCATCATCTGGAACGATGTCTAGTGTCACGTTGACCGTTGCAGATGGCGTCGTGACAATAATTTCTTTATGCAGCATCGCGTGCAGTTGCTGCTCATGCCGACGCAGAACTTCTGAAGCGGTCTTCACCAGTGTATTAAACGCGTTTGTGTCCAGAGGTTTGGGATTTTTTTTGTCGCGTCCCATGGTCCATGGGCCAACTAGCGCCGGTTCGGGCTCGCCATCCTTGATCATTTCAACCGCCCAGCCCTCGTCGTCCACATTTTTTATAACGCGTGCTGTCCAGCCGACGTCACGCCACAAACGGGGTTCCTGCGTGATGGTGTCCAGGCTGTCCTCGGCATCGTGGTCCGGTTCATCAAGCATGCTTTCTGAGGGGATTGGCAAATCAGTCATTACGGTATCGCTCGCTGCTAAAGGTTGGGAACGTATCTTAGTCGAAATCACCGCACACCACATCATTAGGCTGACTGCTCAGAGGGCATCCGATACGGCAACAGATACTAGAGAGCGGCGGCGAGTGGTGGTGACAAAAGGCGAGATCTGGTTGAGGCGTGAGGTTAATGACTTAGATTCCAGTCGAAAGTACGATGCTATATTTATAATTAGTTGCAATGCGGCATTGCAGGGATGGGTTGTCATGTATCCTCTAATTATTATAACCAGCGGGGCCCGGTACGATGGAAGTGAGCGTAGCCGAGATCCTGGCGCACCAGAACGTAAGTAGGAGCACGATTTGAATCGTAAGCAGGTCATGATCTTTGCAACGCTGCTGGCGTTAGCCGGTGTAGCAGGCTCGTTAGCATTGACTTTTTTTGTGTCCTGGAATCTTGCGGTGAGCGCGGAGGAAGAGCGTCTTCAACTTTTTTCTCAACTCGCTCTTGACCGATCAACGATGACTTTCACCAGTGCGGCGAAGGCATTGCATAAGTTTGAGCATTTGTCAGTCAAACCATGTTCTGAAGACCATATCAGGCACATGCGCCTAGTGACGGTCACCACGCAAAACATTGAGGATATTGGATACATACCAAACGGTCTGCTGGAGTGTACTGCCGGTGGTCCCGCTCCCAATCATATAAAACAATATCCGGTTGACTTTACGCTCCCTGATGGCGTCGCGGTAAGCGTGGGCGTGACTCCTGAGTTCGGCGGCGACCAAACCATGACCAGCCTATATTACAAGTCGCACATGGTGCTGATTGCTTCCGGGCGATTTGCTGATGTCATTCTCGAACCCGACGTGCAATTGGCCGTGTTAACCTCGGCAGGTAAGTTACTTGGAACCCTGCACGATCCAGATATGGAAACGGTCAATGCGATTGTGCGCAAGGGTGCCGGAATCCAAAAGAAAGGTACCCTTTTTTCGGTACTTCGCGACTCCGGATTAGTGGCAGTGGCCATTGAGCCGCGTAGCAAAATAATCGCTCAATTGAGACGCGAGCAAATGATGCTGTTACCGCTTGGCTTGTTGAGTGCATTACTTATTGTCGCAGCCATCGTCGTTCTTTCGCGCCGAAGGCTGTCACCCTTGGGTGAATTGAAAATCGGGATTGAGCGACGCGAGTTTGTCGTTCACTATCAGCCGATAATAGAACTCAAAACCGGCATGTGCGTGGGCGCCGAAGCCTTGGTCCGATGGCAGCGACCAAGTGGCTACATGATGGCACCAGATCTTTTTATTCCGTTGGCAGAGGATAGTGGTCTGATTTTTGCTATCACCGATCAGGTTGTCGATGCAGTTGTTCGCGATATGAAAAATATACTTGTGATGAACCGCCGCTTGCATATTGCCATTAATCTTAGTGCGCGCGACATCAAAAGTGGGCGTATTTTGACGGTATTAGGAAAAGCTTTGCATGACACCGGCATACATCCGCAGCAGATCTGGTTAGAGGCAACAGAGCGTGGGTTTATGGATATCAGCGCTGCACTAGGGACGATTACGAAAGCGCGGCAGTTAGGATATACGGTGGCGATTGATGATTTCGGTACCGGTTATTCCAGTTTGGCGTACTTACAGGGCCTCCCGCTGGATGCGCTAAAAATTGATAAGGCGTTCATTGATACGATTGGGACCGATGCACTGACCAGCAGCGTAACGCCCCATATTATTGACTTGGCTAAAACCTTAGAGTTGAAAATTGTCGCCGAAGGCATCGAAACGCAAGCGCAGGCGGATTACCTTGTGATGCGTGAGGTTGATTACGGTCAGGGATGGCTATTTGCAAAGGCATTACCCGCGCCTGCGTTTCTGGATTTTTATCAGAAAAACATTGCGGCGCGAGCGGAAACATGACCAGAAGAGAGTATGAAGCGGTCTCATAGTCTGACTAACCGGATGATGGTTTCCGTATTATCTTTTTTTCATCGATTGACGAGATCCTTGATGCGTAGAGCGACAAATATGCAAGAAGTGATCAGAAGTACGATACATATCAGTTGAAATGTATCTTGAAACGCAGATTGATAACTTTGATAGGCCAGTGAGGACAGTGAAACCCCCGGGACGTCTGCATAAGTACGGATCAAAACAGCGTAATAGTGTATTTGCAGATAACTGACCAGCGTGGTTAATACGGCAACTCCTAACGCGCCGCCAAGTGTCCGCGATACATTAAATAAAATCGATGCGGATGCAGCATCGGCCTTTTTTATCGAGGTTGTTGCCAATATTCCTAAAGGCGTCAACATGAGTGTCCCGCCCAAGCCTCGTAATATTTGCGCTCCGATGATCCACTCATAATGAAAATTGGTGGATACGACACTCCAGGTGATGGAGCTGAGTGCAAAGAGAAAACTGCCCGTAGCTATCAACACATAAATATTGATTTTCTTCAAAATAATGGGCATACACATCAGTGCCGCCAGCTGTGCGATTCCTCCGAATATAATAATATGACTGATCTGGATAGGCGAATAAGATTTCAGCGTGATGAGGAAGTAAGGAATTAAAAAATAACAACCAAATAACGCCGCTCCCGCCAGCAGATTCGCCATGCAACTAATGAATAACTGACGATTTTTTAAAAGCAAGAGATTCACCAACGGATCTTTCGTACGCAACTCATTCACCACGAAAAGGGTTAATGCGGACATTGCCGTTACGAACAGCATAGAAATGGGTGTGGATGCAAACCAGCTATGACTGCGCCCTTCTTCGAGAACGTATTGAAGACAACCTAACCCGACCACGATAGTTATTAGCCCCATAAAATCGATCCGACCCTTTACGGAAGGCAGATGAATATCGTGCCGTAATCCGACCATCATCAGACAAAGTGCAAGCAGGCCGATGGGAAGATTTATATAAAACAGCGACTGCCATCCAAAAGCCTCGGTCATCACGCCTGCAATCATGGGGCCAAGTGTGGGCGCCAACGCCACGGTAGCACCAAATAGCGTGTTCGCTTTGGAGTGCTCGTGCGCTGGCAATTTGATGATAATCAAATTATAGGCAAACGCCATCAGCGCACCGCCCGCCGCCCCCTGAAGTGCGCGAAAAATAATCAGACTTGAAAAACTCCACGCTTGGGCGCACAGAATGGAACTGACCATAAACATGACGCAAAAAATAAAAGCGTAACGTTTTGTTCCCAACGCCTTAAGCAGCAGCCCAGACAGAGGCAAGGTCACGATCTCAGCCATCAAATAAGACGACGATAACCATGAGCCTTTTTCCAGTGGGAACTTCAGCGCCGTTTGAATCGTACCAATGGCTGCATTCGTAATCTGAATGTCCATGATGCTCATCAGCACAGCGATGATGCTACCGATAAAGCCCATCCATGCCAGAGTGGACTTTTTGTCAGATGTCATCGCCCCGGTTTTTGAAAGCGTGTCCATTTAGACGATTAAAAATAGAGGTCGAAGTGGAAGCGCGTCGCTGTTCGCGCTAAAACGCATGCGTAAGCAACGTGCGATGTGACATTCGCGATGATATGGTCGGCTATTAATGTTGCACATCCATTTTGCGCAGTATGTCTTTTAGTTGATCGACAAAAGACTGCACTATTTCTGCCGGCAAGTCACCGCGTAACATGAGCCGAACACCCGCTCTGTCCCGACCTACGATAGGAAAAAATACTGGCGAACAGTAAAACCCTTTGTCATAAAGGGCTTTCGATAAATGGACCGCTTTACCCTGATCACCGACTTCGACTACCTTGATATTGAGTCCGTTGCCACGCTGAAGCGTGGTGATCTGACGATCAAATAAGGCAATATTGTGTGTTAACTGTTGCTGAAGCGTGTGCAGTTCAGCGCTCTTATGTACTTTGATGCTGCCTAAAGTGGTACCGATTGCCGCTGTGCGCAGGCTTTGTGACCATCCGAGTGGTCCAGCCCGGTATAAAAATTCGAAATGTTTTTCTGAACCCAGCATGGCGATGCCGCCGGTACTCCCAAATGCCTTGGCGATTGAGGCAACGATAATGGTTCTGTCGTTTAACGCGGCAAGCCGGGATCGGATGTGACCTTCACCGTTGTTGCCCTCAACCGAAAGAGAGTGCGAGTCATCAAAGTAAAGAAACAAGCCATAACGCTCTTGTAGCGACAATAGAGCGGCAAGATCAGCGACGCCGCCAACCGAATACACGCCATCGCATATATAAGCCACCCGGGGATATTTTTTGCAGATTTCCTCCAGATACATCATGTCGTTGTGAGGACAGTTCAGGACCAGTGTCTCATCAGCGATAATCGGTTTAATAAAAGCCATTGAAAAATGCGCGCACTTATCAAACACCATCACCATCGGCTCACCATCGGTTAAATGTCCGGATGCCAGCAGCGGCAATATTCCTGCGGTCAATGCACTGCAAGAAATCGCGGGTAACACCGGTCCATTAAAAAGATCCCTCAATTCCTGCTCTAACTCCTCCATCACACTCAAGCGGATGCGGTATTCCGCCATCGCAAGGCCAGTAATACCCTGACTTTGCAAAGCGTCAATGCCACCCTGCAACACCGCAGGATGACTATTCAGCCCCAAATATGAGCAAGAGCATAAATTGACAAAATCCTTGCCGGTTGCGATATCACGCAACTTGTTTTGCCCAGCGCTGGCGTCGACACGGATACCGATCATGTTCTGTTCTTGTGCAATTCTGTAGCCGACCTCCGAAGCGGCCACCATTTTTGCATTATTGCGGAACAGGTTTTTACCAATTACATTGATAGACTCAAAATCAGGTTTCACGAATGAGGTGCCTTTCGTTATTACGACATTTTTAATGGGAAAAATGGATAAATATTGAGAGAGAATTACGCTACGGAGCACGTAGAAATAGGCATGCTTTACTTACTATGTCGTTAGGTTGTCAGTCCTTTTTGTCGGAAAACGCAGTAACACACGATGCAGGATTTCAGCGCGTGAACGCTGAGAGGCTTTCTTTTTGATAAGTAACGGTACACTTGAATTGGGTCGAAACGTGCTTCGTTCGATGCGATTTAAGTAAATGGCTAATGTTTGTGAAGTGACATATGTTGCTGACAAGCGCTGCGCCTACGTATCGCTCGGTTGATTGCCTGCATTGCAATCCCTTGCTGGAAAAGCCAAGCAGTCGCTTGCCAAAAATCCTTGATTCGTGTCCAATCGGAAACATGAAAAAATTTCCCTCGCTCCCCATCTGGACTGTCGTTGCGCCGATTGCCGCGTGGATGTTAATTATCGGAACCCGGTTTGATCTCGG
Organism: Glaciimonas sp. Gout2; assembly: GCF_035018905.1. Classification (NCBI taxonomy): domain Bacteria; kingdom Pseudomonadati; phylum Pseudomonadota; class Betaproteobacteria; order Burkholderiales; family Oxalobacteraceae; genus Glaciimonas; species Glaciimonas sp. Gout2. The sequence goes on from NZ_JASJXA010000011.1 coordinate 135,944, forward strand.
TCTTGTCTATACATTCTTGCTCGTGGTGGGCCTGCTCGGAGGCGTGCTTGCTGCCGTTTATCATGCAGAAGTCGTCGCGCATCGGGTCGGCGAACCTTATGGAACATTGGTCCTGGCGCTCGCGGTTACCCTCATTGAGGTGGCGCTGATCGTATCGCTGATGTTGGCTGGCGGCGAGGAGACGATGGGACTGGCGCGTGACACGGTTTTTGCCGCGATCATGATCATCCTCAACGGTATCGTCGGTATTTGTTTATTAGCCGGTGCTAGTCGGCACAAAGAGCAAACTTTTGGGCTGTTGGGCGTCAGCGCATCGCTAGCTACCTTGGCGGCCATTGCTGTTCTGACACTGGTATTGCCTAATTACACGTCAAGCGCCGTCGGCCCGTTCTACAGTTCCAGTCAGCTTGCATTTATCGCTATCATTTCATTAGTCCTTTATGGCACCTTCGTGCTGGTGCAGACGGTACGGCATCGGGATTATTTCCTGCCCGACGAATCGACGAATGATGAAGAGGTACACGCCGCGCCGCCATCCGACAAGGTGGCGTGGATTAGCGGCGGTCTCTTGCTGGTTTGTCTGGGAGCAGTCGTTTTGTTGGCGAAATCGCTAGCACCGTCGCTGGAACTGGCGGTTGCCAGCGTCGGTGCGCCAAAAACATTGGTCGGTATTATTATTGCAGCAGTCGTGTTGCTGCCGGAAGGTTTGGCTGCGGTGCGCGCGGCACGTGCCAATCGTCTGCAAACCAGTCTCAACCTGGCGCTTGGATCGGCGCTGGCAAGTATCGGATTGACCATTCCAGCGGTGGCAATTGTCTCGCTGACGACCGGTTGGTCGCTGTCTCTTGGGCTTGATGTAAAGTCGACTGTGTTGCTGTTGTTGTCTTTTATTGTTGCTACCTTATCGTTAGGAACGGGTCGCACAACCGTTATGCAAGGGACGATTCATCTGGTGATTTTTGCGGTGTATTTGTTCACAACGATTGTCCCGTAGCGTGTGCCCATGATTTCAGCGCACGGTTGCGCAGTGATTACGCGCCAGACTTAGCGCAAAATTGTGGCAAGCGCCACTTTTATATCCGCATATTCAACAAATACGGGGATAAAAAAATATTTTTCAAAAATATTTTTCAGTAGTCTGCTCGAAATAAATCCTGTCGGGGGATAATGTCGGTATTACTTAATTTACTGACTTGATTTCACCCGGCACTGATCACGCCTGCATTTTGTGCAAATCTATCTGCATCGAATTCACCGCGATCTGTTCAGCCATCATTATTGGAAATATTGTATTTTGAAGACGACAAGAAGCAAGCGCTGGGACGGCACGATTAACACTCTGTCAGTTGACTACCTAAACGACGTTGTAGGACAAATGGTTGCTTATGGCGACCGCGTGCAGTTCGGACTAACTGGTACTGGTCAACGACCGTATTATCAGGTTATTAATAGTTCCGATAAGAAAATGGCATTTAACAGCACCAATCACCTGATGCACCCTATCGGTGAAGAGTTTGATGGCAGCAATGGCAGCATGGTCTACACGCTCGATCAAATTAAAAATGCCATGGCCGGTGTTGGTACACGGGCAACAGCAGTCACTGCAACCCGCAGTCGTAGCGTAGGCGGCACGCGCGCACCAACGGTCAAGATTCAGGACATCATCGACTCCCAAAAATACGATTATTTCAAAGCGCACCGCGATTTGCTGCCGCCGACCATCGGCGAATACTCTATTGAAATCACTGATTTGATGAAATTGGGGCAGTCGGCAGAAGAAGCGTTTGATGCTGTGATTAAACTGCATTTCTGATGCATTGAAAGTGTGGTTAATATGGATTCGTTGGTTTGATGCAAAGCTAGGAATAGTCTTGTATTTTGATAAATGCGTTTATTTTTAATTATGTAACTAGCGGCATAATCAACGAAAATAATCAACGAAATAACTAACGTCGACAAAAAAGAGACCCAAACGGGTCTCTTTTTATTTTTCTCTACAGAGTATTTTTTATCACCACTATTACGATAGTTACCACCATCAATCCGATTATTTTGCCGGCAGTGGCGTCCGCAAAGTAACAAACTCTTCTGCTGAGGTCGGATGAATGCCGATTGTGTCGTCAAATACACGCTTGGTTGCGCCCGCTTTCAGCGCCACCGCAATCCCCTGAATGATTTCACCAGCTTCGGGCCCGACCATATGGCAGCCGAGGACTTTGTCGGTGTCGGCATCAACGATAAGCTTCATGAGTGTTTTTTCGTCAGACGTGCTGAAGCTCAGCTTCATCGGGCGAAACCGACTTTCAAAGATGGTCACGTTATGGCCCGCGCTCCGTGCTTCCTCTTCGCTTAGTCCGACCGTGCCGATGTTAGGCAGACTAAAAACTGCGGTAGGAATCATTTTGTAATCTACCCGGCGGTATTCTTCCGGGCGAAATAAGCGTCGCGCCACAGCCATGCCTTCGGCTAGCGCCACGGGGGTCAGTTGCACGCGGCCGATGACATCGCCGAGTGCGAGGATTGATGGCTCGGTGGTGCGATATTCGTCATCGACTTTAATGAAGCCTTTTTCATCGAGTGCGACGCCGGTATTTTCAAGCCCCAGATTGTCCAGCATCGGGCGACGTCCAGTGGCATAAAACACGCAATCCGCTATTATTTGACGGCCATCGTTAAGGGTCACGCGCAAGCTGTCGTCATCCTGTTTATCGATGCGCGCGATATCCGCGTTGTATTCCAGGCTTAGGCCCTTTTTTACCAATTCCTCATGCAAGTGTTGCCGCACGCTTCCGTCAAAACCGCGTAATATTTTTTCTCCGCGATAGACAAGGCGTGTTTCCGCACCCAATCCGTGGAAGATGGACGCGAATTCGACAGCAATGTAACCGCCCCCAACCACCAATACGCGGCGCGGCAGTTCCTTGAGGAAAAAGGCTTCGTTCGAAGTGATCGCCAACTCTTTACCGGGAATGTCGGGAACATGCGGCCAGCCGCCGGTGGCGATCAAAATATTGGCCGCGCTAAACCGTTGATCGTTGATTTCCACGGTGTGGGGATCAATCAGGCGCGCATGGCCTTCCATTAGCGTGACGCCGCTGTTGACCAGTAAAGAGCGATAAATATCATTGAGGCGATGTATTTCGCGGTCTTTATTGGCGATGAGTGTGGTCCAGTCGAATTTCGGCTTATCGGTGGTCCAGCCAAAACCGCTTGCCTGACCGAAATCCTCGCTGAAATGCGCGCTATAGACCAACAATTTTTTGGGAACGCAGCCGACATTGACACACGTGCCACCCAGATACCGACTTTCCGCAACGGCGACGCGAGCGCCAAAGCCCGCGGCAAAACGCGCTGCACGAACCCCGCCGGAACCGGCACCAATGACGAACAGGTCAAAATCGAAAGACATACTGCTTCTCCTCAGCCGTTTCCAGCCGGTTGTTTGCCCAGAACGGGGTCGATGATGGATCCAGAAATGATCCACAAGCGATCTTAACTGGTTTGAATTAGTCCCGTTGATCGGATTGACTTACACGCGACCAATGTCAAACGAGGCAGATTGCGTTGATCGCAAGCTGCCTCGTTTAGCCTCGCACTACTAAGTTGTTCGATGTTGTGACGGACAACTTGGCAGGCGCTTGCTGAACTACCACTTTATTGATTAGTTACCAACTTAGTTGCTGCCGGTGAGTTGTTGATCAGTATCGATATCAGCGGTGGCTAACTCTGCACGTACTTGTGCACGGGTTTTAGTTGATGCAGTCGATGGCGTCACTGGATAGGATGCGTGACTATAGTTCAGACGCCCTTGATCGCTAGCCTGGGTCAATTCCGCAATCACTTCTGCGCGCGTTTTGGTCGAAGCCACAACCGGGGTGATCGGATACAGCGTGTGGCTATAGTTCAAGCGCCCTTGGTCGCCAGCTTGCGTCAGTTGCGCAACGACTTCTGCGCGGGTTTTGGTGGAGACAAATGGTGCGTCGACTGGATAACGAGCGTCAGCAAAAGCAGAACCCGCAATAGCGGCAGTAGTAGCAACAAAAGCTGCAGTAAGAGCAAATTTTTGGATGTTCATTTTTTTTCTTTCAGTAATAGAGCATTGGAGCTTTAGAGATTACTGCTTTATAAATGACTAATAGAGCAAGGTTTAAAGACAATGTTAGTGCAATGCCCGTCAGGCAGAATTGCCCGATGGGATAAATCAAGACCACATATTTAAAATCAGGTTAAGCGTGTTCGTTTGCGTGATGACTGTGTAGATCGGTCAAGCCGATCGTTGTTGATGCTGCAACACCGCTTGACTTAACCACGCTTGCAACGAGGACTTGCTCTGCAAGCCTACTTTTTGCGAAATAGGTTTGCCATCTTCAAACAGGATCAAAGTCGGTACGCCGCGTATGCTATGCGTTTGCGCCAGTTCGGCAGCGTTATCGATATTGACTTTTGCCATCCGTATCTGTCCTTCAAATTCGGACGAAAGTGCGTCCAGCGTTGGTGTCTGCGCAATACATGGGCCGCACCATGGCGCCCAAAAATCAATCAGTGAAACGCCGGATGTGCTATTGGTAAAGGCAGACACGGCATCGGCTTTAAGATCAGGTAACGCGGACATAGTGTGTTTCCTTTCAAATTGACTGCTGAGTGCATGAGTAGAATCATGCCACCGAAAGTGATACTATTTGTCATCAATAGTCTTCTAAATAACGCAGTTAGTATCAATGTGAGGAAAGTAATGGATCGCTTGTCACCGTTGTTCGCACGCTTCGCCCCTTCTGCCCGCGTATTTCACTCCGGTTCACTGTGCGGTAGCGCAGATGCTGATTTATCGGCCGGAACAGGTCATATTCATCTGATCAATAGCGGTCGCCTGACAGTATTGCGCCCGCGTATGGAGCCCATCACCATTGCGGAACCATCCGTATTGTTTTTCCCACGACCCAGCGTGCATAGATTGCATGTGGAGGAGCGCGACAACACCGAAATGGTTTGCGCCACCATTCAATTCGGCAATGGTGTGGAAAATCCCGTCATGAAGGCACTCCCAGAAGTCATGGTTGTCCCATTGGAATTGGTGCCTACCTTACAACCGATGTTAGCGTTGTTATTTGCCGAGGCGTTTTCAGATAATTGCGGTCGACAGGCTGCCGTTGACCGACTTACCGAGTATTTGATGATCTTGTTGCTGCGCCATGCAATGAGCAACAAATTAATAGGCGGTGGTATTTTGGCCGGTCTGGGCGACCCGCGTCTTGCAAAAGCCATCACAGCGATGCACGAGCGCCCCGAACAAAGTTGGTCATTAGAGCAATTGGCGGAATCCGCCGGTATGTCCAGAGCCCGTTTTGCTGTCCATTTTCGCGAGACAGTCGGGATGACACCGCTGGATTATCTGACCGACTGGCGCGTTGGTGTTGCGCAGGTTTTGTTGCGAGCGGGTCAGTCCTTGAAACTCGTCGCACCCGCTGTTGGTTATTTGAGTCCAACCGCTTTTACGCGCGTGTTTAATCAGCGGATAGGTGCTTCACCGACAGAGTGGTTAGCCCAAAACCCCGCCACCTAAACTTGCGGACTGTCGCAAATCCGCCCCAGCTGCGTTGTGCTTTCCTTGCCGTACTAATCGTACTGTCTGCGTCGGCACGCCTTGCTGGGACGAATTTGCGACAGTCCGCCCTGTCAAACTGGTTGAAAAGTTTCTGGGTTTAGTTTTTAGGTGACTTTGAGCTCATG